>NZ_JAPTFO010000042.1:0-36641 GCF_030985515.1 Stenotrophomonas sp. Sm10 | reverse complement strand
ATCTCGGCCATGATGTCGGTCACGCGCTGCACCGAGGCGACGATCTCGCCCATGGTGGCGCCAGCCTTGTGCACCAGCGCCGAGCCGTCGTTGACCTTGCCGACCGAATCATCGATCAGGCCCTTGATCTCCTTGGCGGCAGCGGCCGAGCGCTGGGCGAGGGTACGCACTTCGCTGGCAACCACGGCGAAGCCACGGCCCTGTTCGCCGGCACGGGCGGCTTCCACCGCGGCGTTCAGTGCCAGGATGTTGGTCTGGAACGCGATGCCGTCGATGACGCTGATGATCTCGGCGATTTTCTTCGACGAGGCTTCGATGGCCGACATGGTGGTAACCACCTGGCCGACCACCTCACCGCCCTGCGAGGCGACGCCATGGGCGCCGATGGCGAGCTGGTTGGCCTGGCGGGCGTGTTCGGCGTTCTGGCGCACGGTGGAGGTCAGTTCCTCCATCGAGGCGGCGGTTTCCTCCAGGTTGGCGGCCTGCTGTTCGGTACGGCGCGACAGATCGCTGTTGCCCGAGGCGATCTCGCCGGCGGCCGAGCTGATCGCGCGGCTGGACTGCTTGATGCGGGTGACGATCTCGCTCAGCTGCGCGGCTGTGGCGTTGGCATCGTCGCGCATACGGGCGAACACACCCTGGTAGTCGCCATGCATGCGCACGGTCAGGTCACCCTGCGACAGTGCGGCGAGCAGGCCGGAGATCTGTTCGATGCTGCCGGCGTTGGCGTCCAGCAGGCCGTTGATCTGCTGGGCCAGCTGCAGGAAGAAGCCTTCCTTGTCGGTGGCGTCAATGCGGCCAGACAGGTCGCCGGCGGCGGCCTGGGCGATCACGCGGGCCACTTCCGCTTCAACCTGCGCTTCCTGGGTACGGTCGCGCCATTCCACCACGTAGCCGACAGTGTCACCGTCCTCATTGCGGATGGTCGAGACGACCTGAGCAAACTGGGCGTCGCCATACTGCATCGGGCGGCGGGCGACACCGTGCGCCTTCAGGTTGCCCAGCAGGGTCTGGTCCATTTCGCCACGGTGCTCAAGCACGGTGACCGGCTTGCCGATCAGCGAGGCCTGGGCATCGAAGTCCGGCAGGTCGCGGCGCACGTCGTCCTGGTACTGGCTCAGGGTCTGCTGCAGGGCGCGATTGGTGTAAACGATGGTGTTGCTGGTATCAGTCAGGTACACGCCGGTGGAGCTGTAATCCAGCGCGGTGCGGATGCGCAGGTTCTCGCGGGCGACCGCCTGGTCGGTCTCGATGCGTTCGCGCAGGTCGCGCTGCATGCGCTGCATGGCCTGCATCAGTTCGCCTACCTCGTCCTGGCGGCTGACGTCGATATGGCCATCGAGCTTGCCACCGGCGACGTCGTTGGCGACCGAGACGGCGCCGCGCACGCTGCCGACCAGTGCGCGGGCGAACAGCCAGACCAGCACCAGGCCGAGCGCGGCGCCACCCAGCAGGGCGATCACGGTCAGCACGGCCGAGGCGGAATAGGTGGACGCGGCCTGTTCGCGCGAGGCGCGGGCCAGGCGGTTGTCTTCGGCGATCAGCGCTTCCAGTGCCGAGGCGGCCTTGCGGTGCTTGGTGCGGGTTTCGCCGACGAAGGTATCGATGGCATCGTCCGGCAGGTCCAGTTCCAGCATCTCGGTGACACTGTCATAGGAGGCCAGGGCGTCCTTCCACTCCTTGGCGAAGGTGTCGAACAGCTTCTTCTGCTGCGCGTTGTCGACCAGCTTCGGGTACTCCTTGATCGACTTGTCCATGCTCGCGCGCAGCTCGACGCCCTGCTTGCGCGCATCGGACTTGACGTCGTCGCTGGCCCGGATCAGTTGCTGGTAGGCGGCATTGCGGTATTCGCCCAGCATGCCGCGCATCTCGCCGGCGAGGCGGATGCTCTCCATGCGTGAACCGGCCAGCTCGGTGGTGACGTTGTTCAGCGAATGCAGGCCGCGATAGGCGACGATGCCCTGCAACAGCATCACCAGCAGGAGGACGCCGAAAGTCAGCAGCAGCTTCGGCATCAGTTTCAGGTTGTTGATCCACGGCATGGGCGTTGCGAGCTCCTAAGGCAGACGCGCCCGGGCATCGGGCCCGGTTGCAGCAGAAACCACGCCGGCACCAGCACCGGCGTGGTCCGACGGACAGCGGATTACTTGATGTTGGCCAGCTTCAGGCTAGCGGGCGAGCTGACTTCGATTTCCGCGCGCGAGGCGTCGCGCTGGATCTTGCCGATCACGCAGACGGTCTTGCCTTCCAGGGTTTCCAGCGGGAAGGAGAACTTGCTGCGGTTCTCGCCGGCGATGCGGGCCGAGAAGGTATGGCGCGGGAAGGCGCCGCCCATGTAAAGGAAGGTCGGCTGGCCTTCGGAACCTTCTGCGTAGCGGGCCTTCTCGACCTTGCCGCAGACCATGCCGTCCTTGCCGACCGAGCGCGGTGCCAGTTCCGGCGGGATCATGTCGGCCGACTGGGCGAACGCGGAGGAAGCGGTGGTGGCCAGGACAGCGGCCGAAACGAACGCAAGCAGGGACTTCATCGAGGTATATCTCCGGGGATGGTGATGGTCGTTCCGGTTCCGCGCGCTCCTGCGCGACCGGCTTCTGTCCCCCTATCGGCACTGCCGGGGAGAACTGAAGGGTTTTGTAGCCGGAACGTGAAGCAGGTCCGCTCGGTCAGGCAGCAGCGTCTTCGGCAAGGGCGTTCTGCCCCATGTCGGCGCTGTCGAGCAGCGTCTCGATGTCCAGCAGGATCAGCATGCGGTCGTCGTGGGTGCCGATGCCGGAGATGAAGCGGGTGTCGACGGCAGCACCGAATTCCGGGGTCGGACGGATCTGCTCGGCCGACAGCGGGATGACGTCCGAAACGCTGTCGACCACGATGCCGACCACGCGGTCTTCGACGTTCAGCACGATCATCACGGTGAAGGCGTCGTAGCGGGCATTGTCCAGGCGCAGCTTCAGGCGCAGGTCGATGACCGGCACGATGGTGCCGCGCAGGTTGATCACGCCCTTGATGTAGTCCGGTGCATCCGGCACCCGGGTGACGGCGTCGTAGCCGCGGATTTCCTGCACCTTGAGGATGTCCACGCCGTAGTGCTCGTCACCAAGGGTGAAGCTGAGGAATTCGCCACCGGCGCTGGCGGTCGATGCGGAAGATGTAGCGCTGGATGGCGCTGTCGGCGCCGCGCGGCAGGGTGTCAAAGCGCATGCCTACCCGCTTGATCTCGATCCCGTTGGGTTGGCGCTGCGGCAACAGGTTGCAGACAACCAGCCCGATCTCCAGGTCCGGACCGTCGGGCAACGACAGCACCGCCGGGTAGCGCTTCTGCAGGCTGAACACTGCGCAATCGGTTGGCACGGCGACCGCCAGGCCGCCGCCACTGATGTCCACCACCCGCATCGACAGGGCGTCGGCGCGGCTCTCGCCGGCGGGGATCAGCAGTTGGGGCGAATCGGTGACGGGGGTTTCCAGCCGGTACATCTCACGGCGTTGCAGATGCACCAGTTCGTCCGGAAGGGGGGCGCGGAAGGCAACGTGCCCATCGTTGTCCACGCGCTCCAGCGCGTGCAGGCGGAACCGCACGAGGACACGCTCGAGCTGGGCGAAGCACAGCAGATGGTCGGCCTGTTCGGCGGCACGGTTGGAAGCCTCCTGCAGGCTGCCATCGAGCAGCAGGTAGTCTTCATCCTCTTCGAGTTCGAGCAGTGCGGTCGGGAACGACCGGTCGCGGCCGTCGATATGGGCATTGATCAGTGATCGCTGGTCGATCAGCGAGCGCAGCAGCTGGCGCAACTGGCGCGGGTTGCGGACCAGGAAACGTTCGTCGGCGGCATCAGCCGCGTGGACATCATGCACTGCAGTGTCGTTGCCGTCGGACATGGAATCTACGGTCAGGGGCGGGCGCCAGCACGCGTTGGCGCGAGGCTCGATGGGGATATCGGCCTCTGCACCGGATTATGAAGTGGGATTTGCATCACTTTCCATGCGTAAGGGGCCAGACCCCTCTCCCGAGGGAGAAGGGTCCGACCCTGGCGACATCAGAACTCCTGCCAGTCGCCGTCTGCAGCCAGCGCCGACTGGGCTGTCGCGGTGCGCAGCGTACGTGCCGGGGCCGCCTTCACGGCCGGTGCGGCAGCTGCGACCTGGCGCGGTACCGGCGCCGCCAGCGGACGCGCCGGAATGGCCGTCGTGCCCTGCGATGCCAGCCGGAAGCGGGCCACGGCTTCGCCCAGCTGCACGGCCTGGTCTTCCATCGCACGCGCGGCGGCGGTGGCTTCCTCCACCAGCGCAGCGTTCTGCTGGGTGGTTTCGTCCATCTGCACCACGGTCTGGTTGACCTGCTCGATGCCGGCGCTCTGCTCCTGCGATGCGGCGGAGATCTCGGCCATGATGTCGGTCACGCGCTGCACCGAGGCGACGATCTCGCCCATCGTGCTGCCGGCCTGGTGCACCAGACTGGAGCCTTCGGCGACCTTGCCCACCGAGTCGTCGATCAGGCCCTTGATTTCCTTGGCGGCGGCGGCCGAGCGCTGGGCGAGGGTACGCACTTCGCTGGCAACCACGGCGAAGCCACGGCCCTGTTCGCCGGCACGGGCGGCTTCCACCGCGGCGTTCAGTGCCAGGATGTTGGTCTGGAACGCGATGCCGTCGATGACGCTGATGATCTCGGCGATTTTCTTCGACGAGGCTTCGATGGCCGACATGGTGGTAACCACCTGGCCCACCACCTCACCGCCCTGCGAGGCGACGCCATGGGCGCCGATGGCGAGCTGGTTGGCCTGGCGGGCGTGTTCGGCGTTCTGGCGCACGGTGGAGGTCAGTTCCTCCATCGAGGCGGCAGTCTCTTCCAGGTTGGCGGCCTGCTGCTCGGTACGGCGCGACAGGTCGCTGTTGCCGGACGCGATCTCGCCAGCGGCGAGGGTGATGCTGGAGGCACTGGCCTGGATCTGGCTGACGATCTGGGTCAGCTGTGCGACGGTGGTGTTGGCGTCGTCGCGCATGCGCGCGAACACGCCGTTGAACTGGCCGTCCATGCGTGCGGTCAGGTCGCCGGCGGCGATCGACTGCAGCAGCTGCGAGAGCTGGCCGAGGTTGCCGTCGGCCACCTGCATCATGCTGTTGAGCTGCTCGATCATCACGCGGAAATCGTGATCGAAGCGCTGCGCGTCACCGCGCTGGCTGAAGTCGCCCGCAGCGGCGGCCGAGGCCAGGTGCTGGATCTGCGTGTTGATGGCCAGCAGGCTGGCCTTGGCGGCGTCCATCGATTCGTGCAGGATCGCGCGGCTGCCTGGCAGGCGGCGGGCGTCCGGAGCAAGGTTGCCGATGGCGTACTGGTTGAGCACTTCAATGGCATCGACGATCGCATCGAGGTGTTCGAAGATCACCGTGTTGATGCCGCTGGCCAGCTGGCCGTAGACGCCCGGGAAGTCTTCCGGAATACGGTGGCTGATGTCCGGGCCGGCATGCATCTGTGCCATCAGCTGCGTCTGCTCGCTGAAACGGCGCAGCATTGCGGTCATTTCGGCCGTGGCCGTAAGCATCCTGCCGGCTTCGTCCCTGCTGGTGGCCTGGGTGCTGACGCTGAGATCGCCGCGGGCGACCGCCTGGATGGCATGCACGGCCTTGCCCAGCGGGCCGGTGACCGCGCGCGAGATGACGATGGCCAGCGCGGCGGCCACCAGCGACAGCAGGATGATGCAGCCGATGATGGCGATCATGCTGTTGCGATGGGTGGCGTTGGCGTCGGCGATCTTGCCGTCCATCTGCCCGGCGATATGGGCGCCCAGTGCCTTCATCGCAGCGAACAGGTCGCGGCGCGCCGGGCGTGACTGCTCGTCGGAGATCTGCCGCGCCAGGACGCCGTCACCGGCGGTGACGGCGTCGCGCATCGCCTTGTTGGCGGCGAAGTAGCGATCCAGTTGCGCGCTGGCTGCGCGATACAGTTCACGCTCCTTGTCCAGCGCCGGCAGCGCCGCGTACGCCGCCAGTTCGTCATGTACGGCCTTGGCGGTGTCGTCCATGCGCTTGTTGTAGTCGGCCACCTTTTCCGGCTGGTCGAGCATGCTCAGCTGGGCCAGTTCGTAGGTGCGGAACTCCCCGAGCTGCGAGCGCGCCTCGCCCAGGTGCTGGACCGAGGGGATATCGTTGCCAGCCATGTCGCGTAGCTGCGCGTTGGCTTCGCTCAGTCGCAGCAGGGCGAACCCGCCGAGGATCAGGGTCATCAACGTGGTGAGGGTGAACCCCACAGCCAGCTTGCGGGCGATGGGCAGATCTTGGAACCACTTCATGCAGGGTGCTCCAGGTGGGCAGAGTGCCGGCGTCTGTGCGCCGGTTTGGGGGTGGTTGCAGAGCGAACGGTGGTTCCCGGTGGGGTTCGGTGACGGCCGTCAATGCGAAATAGCGGCGCAGTCTCGATGGACTTTATGGACGCAGATCACATTCGGATGCGTAGGGAGGGCAGCACGGAAGCGTTGCAGCGACGCGGTTTTCGATTGGATGAAGTGGTTGCGACAGCAACTAGCGTGCCGACGGAGTTCACGATTTGGTTTCGGGGTGCCGTCCCGCAGTCAGATTCCGTTCCTGCGGAAGGGAATCTGACCCCACTGGCAGGGCGAACACAAAAGAAAACCGCCGCCCCGAGGGGCGGCGGTCCATGGTTCGCATGCAGCGTGGATCAGGCCGCCTGCGGCATCCGCAGCGAGCGCACCAACCCACCGATGTCGACGATCAGCGCGACCCGGCCGTCGCCGAGGATGGTGGCGCCGGATACTCCGCCGATGCGGCGGTAGTTGTTCTCGATGTTCTTCACCACGACCTGCTGCTGGCCGACCAGTTCGTCCACCTCCAGCGCAATCTTCTGGCCATCACCTTCGACCACCACCACCAGCGATTCGCTGCCGGGTGCGCGGTTGCCGTAGCCGTAGTACTCGCTCAGCGAGAGGATCGGCAGGTACTCGCCACGCACGCGCAGCACGCGGCCCTCGCCGGCCATGCTGCGGATGTCCTCGGCCTGCGGCTGCAGCGCCTCCAGCACGTACGCCAGGGGCAGGATCAGGGTTTCGCCGGCCACTGCTACGGTCATGCCGTCGAGGATGGCCAGGGTCAGCGGCAGGCGGATCAGCGTGCGGGTGCCGGTACCGAGGCTGCTTTCGATCTGCACCTCGCCGCCCAGTGCCTGGATGTTGCGGCGGACCACGTCCATGCCGACACCACGCCCGGACAGGTCGGTGACCGCATCGGCCGTGGAGAAGCCTGGCTGGAAGATCAGGTCCCAGACCTGCGAATCGGTCGGGTTGTCCGGCACGGCCAGGCCGCGTTCGTGAGCCTTGGCCAGGATCTTGGCGCGGTCCAGGCCACGGCCATCGTCGCTGACTTCGATGACGATATGGCCGCCCTGATGCGAGGCCGCCAGGGTGATCGTGCCGGTCTCGTCCTTGCCTGCACCGCGGCGCACGTCGGGCATTTCCAGGCCGTGGTCGATCGAGTTGCGCACCAGGTGCACCAGCGGATCGGCGATCTTCTCGATCAGGCCCTTGTCCAGCTCGGTACCTTCGCCGACGGTGCGCAGGCGCACCTGCTTGCCGAGACGGCTGGACAGGTCGCGGACCAGGCGCGGGAAACGGCGGAACACCGCATCGACCGGCAGCATGCGCACGCCGATTACCGCTTCCTGCAGGTCGCGGGTGTTGCGTTCAAGCTGGTCCAGGCCGGCGAACAGGCTTTCGGCGTGGACCGGGTCCAGTGCGTGCGAGACCTGCTTGAGCATGGCCTGGGTGATGACCAGTTCGCCGACCAGGTTGATCAGCGCATCGACCTTGTCGACGCTGACGCGGATCGAGGTTTCCGCTTCCTGGTTGGCGCCGCCACTGGCGGCTGGCGCGGCAGGTGCCGACGGCGCCGCTGCCACCGGAGCGGGGGCAGCTGCGGCCGGGGCCTGGGTGGCCAGGCTTGGCGGCGCGGCCGGACGGATGTCCAGTTCGCAGTCGTCCAGCACCCAGGCGAAGGTGTCTTCGATCTTGCTGCGCGGCACCTTGCCGACCAGGCCCAGATCCCACGCCAGGTGGGCCTCCAGCGGGTCGAGCTGGGCGAAGCCGGGCAGGCGTTCCATGCGCGCGGCGACCTGCAGCGAGCCGAGGTGTTCCAGCTCGCGGATGATGCGCAGCGGGTCGTTGCCGCTCATGAACAGCGACGGCGCCGGAGTGAATCCGATCTGCCAGGCTTCGGGGGTATCGTCCACCTTGGCCGCTGTCGCGACCGGAGCGCTCGATGCGGCCTGGCCGGAGAGAACGGCTTCCAGGCGCGCCTTCACTGCGGCGACAGCGGCGGGGTCGGCAGCCTGGCCGTGTTCGGCTTCGCGCAGCAGGGCGCGAAGCACGTCCACCGAAGACAGCATGGCGTCGACGGCATGGCCTTCCAGCGCCCGCTTGCCGGCACGCAGCTCATCGAGCAGCGTTTCCAGCACGTGGGTCAGGCCGGCGATGGCATCGAAGCCGAAGGTGCCGGCGCCGCCCTTGATCGAGTGGGCGGCGCGGAATACCGAATTGATGATCTCCGCGTCCTGCTGCCCCGATTCCAGGGCCAGCAGGCCAGCCTCCATCGCGTCGAGGCCTTCGCGGCTCTCCTCGAAGAAGGTGGCGTGGAAGCGTTGCAGGTCCATGCTCATGGCAGTGGCGGTCCGGAAGCGAAGAAGGGGAGCGGTGCGGGGCGATCAGCCCAGCACTTTCTGCACGGTGGCGACCAGCTGTTCGGGATTGAACGGCTTGACCAGCCAGCCGGTGGCACCGGCGGCCTTGCCTTCGGACTTCTTGTCGGCGGCCGATTCGGTGGTCAGCATCAGCAGCGGGGTGAACTTGTAGTCCGGCAGCTGGCGCAGTTCGCGGATCAGCGCGATGCCGTCCATGTTCGGCATGTTGACGTCGGTGACCACCGCGTTGAAGCGCTGGCCCTTGGCGCGACCGAGCGCGACCGCGCCGTCTTCGGCTTCTTCGACGGCAAAACCGGCCGAGGTGAGGGCGAAGGAAACCATCTGGCGCATCGACGCCGAATCGTCCACCACCAAGATACGTGCGCTCATGCAGCGTTCTCCACAGATTTCAGGTTGTCATGGGTTGCGTCCAGGCCCAGGGCCTGGGTGACGCCCAGCAGGCGCGCGGCGTCACGGAAGGTTGCGGTGCAACCGTGGAAGCCGGTGCCCAGGCCGGCCTCGCGGCGGGCCTGCACGAATGCACACAGCACCTGCACGGCGGCCGTGTGGATGCGGGCGACCTGGCTTGCATCCAGGGTCAGCTCGCCTGCCTGCGCCACCAGCGGGGCGAGGCGGTTCTTGAGCTCGGTGCTGCTCTCGATGCCGAGATCCCCACCCAGTTCGACAGTGCTCATCGTTGCTCCGGACAAACGGTTCCGTGATCCATAACGGCACCCCGGCAGGGTTCTTTAGGGGAATCGACGCGGTGCGTCCCCGACAGGCACCGCGTCGGCGCAAAGCGCCGACTCAACTCAACAGCCGTGTGGCGTCGAGCAGGATCATCGGACGCTGGCTGACCCGGGCGACGCCACGGAACAGGTCGTTGGAAATCTGGCAGATGCGCGCGGTATCAGGCGGCTCGATCTGCGAGTCGGTAAGGTTGGCGACATCTTCCACCGCCGACACGCGCAGGCCGATGGTTTCGCCGTCTTCCTCCAGCACCACGATGCGGGTCTGCGAATCGTCTTCGGCAGCGGCCGCACCCAGGTGCAGGCCGAGATCCATCACCGGTACCACCTGGCCCCGAAGGTTCATGATGCCGAGCATCGCTGGTGCGGTGCCGCGCAATGGCAGCAGGGGAACTGGCAGCACCACTTCCTGCACCTTCAGCAGTTCCAGCGCATAAGCCTGGGTGCCGCAACGCAGGCGCAGCCAGCGCGAGGTGCGCTCGCCGGCGCGGCGGTTCTGCGGATGCGGGCTGCTGGCGGGCTGGAGAGCCTGTGCCTGCAGTTCCTGCCAGGTGCCGGGACGGTTGGTGGCCGGGGCATCCACGGCAACGCGGGGCGGCGGCGCGACGGCAGCGGGCGCAGCCGGGGCAGGCGCGGGTGCAGGGCGCGGCGCCGGGGGCGCTACCACGGCCGGGGGCGGCGTGGGGACATCCGCGCCGCCGGCAGCGGCCTCGAACGCTGCCTGCAGGCCGGGGCTGTCAGTGTGGGCGAGGTGATGGCTGTCGGCCGCGTCGGTCTCGTAGATCACTTCGTCGGGCAGGTCGTCCCAGGTGGGCTCCGGGCCGGCCTTGGCCGGGGCCGTCTCGTGGATCACCTCGTCAGGCAGATCATCCCAGGTCGGTTCCCGCTCGGGAGCGGCGACCGGCATTGCGGCGGCCTCGAAGGCGGCCTCCAGTGTTGCGTCGTCCTCTGCCGGTGCAACGGCAACAGTCTCCGTTTCGTAGATCACCTCGGCAGGCAGATCGTCCCAGGTGGGTTCGCGCCCGGCCGTTGCGGCGGCCTCGAAGGCGGCTTCGAGCGCGGCGTTGTCCGCGGCAGGCGCCGCGGCGACGGTGTCGGTTTCGTAGATCACCTCGGCCGGCAGGTCATCCCAGGTCGGCTCATGGTCCGGTTGCGATATGCTGGCCGGGGCCGGGGCCGGGGCGACGCTGTCAGGCGTTGGAAGCACGACGGCCGGAGCGATCGCTTCGCCCAGCAGTTCGTCCAGATAGTCGTCCAGTACGGCGGTGCTGTTCATGCGGCCTGCTCCAGGGCGCGGGCATCCTCACCGAGGATCCAGTTCAGTGCGCGGCGATAGGCGGCCAGGCCGCGGCCCGGGTACTCCTCACCAACGCTGGGCAGGGTCAGGCCTGCGGCATTGCTGATGCGGGTGTCGATCGGAATGGCGTCTTCCCACACGCGGGTGCCATGGCGATCCTGCATGGTGCGCAGCGACTCGTTGCCGGCGCGGGTGCGGCGGTCGAACAGGGTCGGCAGGATCGAGATCGGCAGCGGGCGGCGGCGCGAGCGCTCGACCATCTCGCCGGTGCGGACCATGCCGTCCAGGCCATGCAGGGCCAGCGGCTCGGCCTGGGTGGGGATGATCAGGCGGTCGGCAGCGGCCAGCGCGTTGATCATCAACAGGCCAAGGGTGGGGGCACAGTCCAGCAGGATGTAGTCGTGCTGGCCCTGGTGGCGCGCCAGTGCGTTCTGCAGGGCCAGGCCGAGGCCGGGCTGGTTGGCGCTGCGGCGCTCCAGCGTGGCCAGCGCCGACTGCGCGCAGACATAGTCCAGGCCTTGGATGCTGCTGGCATGGCACAGGCTGGAAAGATCGGCCGGCGGAGCGCCGAACAGTTCCAGCACGCCGGCCGGCGGCGGATCGACCGGTACGCCGAAGGCGCGGCTGAGCGAGGCGTGCGGATCGAGATCGATCAGCAGCACGCGATGGCCCAGCGCGGCCAGGCCGCGGCCGAGGGCGAGGGTGGTGGTGGTCTTGCCGACTCCGCCCTTCTGGTTGGCGATTGCCCAGATGCGCATCGGTTTACTCCTTCATTGCCGGGGGAACGGCGGCGCCGACGCGGCTGCCAGCCGGCACCGGCGGCAACTTCACCGGTGCGATGGGGGAGGTGGGGGCGCTGGCCGGAGTTGCGGCGGCTTGTTCGGTGGTGCTGTTGTCGACGGCGCCGGTGGCCGCATTGAGGCGCTGGCCGAGCGGATCCACCGAATGCGAGGTGTCGGCCAGGATGATGACCATCACCCGGCGGTTGCGGTTGCGCCCCTGCGCGCTGTCGTTCTCTTCGCGCGGACGAAACTGGCCATAGCCGACCATCGCCAGCCGCGACGGCTGCAGGCCCTGGTCGGCGAACAGATGCACCACGCTGGCGGCGCGTCCGGCCGACAGTTCCCAGTTCGAAGGGAAGGTGGCGGTGGCGATCGGCACGTTGTCGGTGTGGCCTTCCACGCGCACGCTGTTGGGCACGTCACGCAGCACCTCGGCGAGGCTGGCCAGCGTCTGCCGTGCATGCACGTCCAGCGCGGCCGAGCCGGTGGGGAACAGGATGTCGCTGTTGATCTCCACTTCAATCCACAACTCGGTGCGGCGCACGCTGATCATGCCGCGGTCGATCAGCGGCGCCAATGCAGCGGTGAGGCGGTCGGCGATGCTGTTGAGCTGGCGCTCGGCACGGGCGATCTGTTCCTGGTTGTGCACGGAGACCGGCATGCGCATCTGCGAGGCCATCGACGGCAGCAGGGTCGGGTCGTGCGACGGCGCCGGCGCGGAGGGGCCGATCTTGGTGCCGGACTTGATCACCGAAGGGCTGTCCCAGCCGCCACCCTGCACCTGCTTGTTCCCCACCTGCACCGGGTTGATGGTGCGCGGTGCGCCACCGAAGGCATCGGTGAGCGCGTCGGCCATGATCCGGTACTTGCCCTCGTTGACCGAGGAGATCGCGTACATGACCACGAAGAAGGCGAGCAGCAGCGTCATCAGGTCGGCATAGGGGATCGCCCATGCTTCATGGTTGGCGTGCTCTTCGTGGTGCTTGCGGCGGGCCATGTCAGTGCAGGAAGCCGGAAAGGTTGGTTTCGATGTTGCGCGGGTTCTCGCCCTGGGCGATCGAGATCAGCCCTTCAATGACCATTTCGCGGTCGCGGGTGTTGTGCGAGATCACACTCTTGAGCTTGGCAGCCACCGGCAGGAACAGCAGGTTGGCCGAGGCGATGCCGTAGATGGTGGCGGTGAACGCGGCGGCGATGCCGTGGCCGAGCTTGCTCGGGTCGGCCAGGTTCTTCATCACCGCGATCAGGCCGAGCACGGCGCCGATGATGCCGAGGGTCGGGGCGTAGATGCCCATCGCTTCGAAGACCTTGGCGCCGGCCTGGTCCTGGTGTTCCTGGCTGCCCAGTTCGATTTCCAGCATGTGCCGCATCGATTCGGGCTCGACGCCGTCCACCAGAAGCTGCAGGCCCTTGCGCAGGAACGGGTCCTGCTGCGCTTCCACCTGCGATTCCAGACCCAGCAGGCCCTGGCGGCGGGCGATGTTGCTCCACTCGACGATCTGCTGGATCAGTTCGCGGCGATCACTGTGTGGCGGGCGTACGACCCAGCGCACGATCTTGAACGCATGCTTGAACACCGCCGGCGAGGTATGCAGCAGGATCGCGGCGACGGTGCCGACGATGACGATCACGAACGCCGCAGGCGACCACAACGACGCCAGGCCGGCGCCCTTGAGGATGCTGCCGCCGACCAGCGAGGCCAGGGCGAGAAAGAGTCCAATGAGGCTGAGTCTATCCATGGTTCCGGTATCGGCGTGTATGAATGGGACTTGAGACACCGGTAGATCGCGTACAGACGGTAGTCACAGTTTTTCGGGTCGCCGGGCATGGCCCTGGCGGGGTTCAACGCAGCCCGTCCACGTCCAGGATCAGGGCCATGCGACCATCGCCGATCAAGGTTGCACCGGCATAACCGCGCAGGCCGCGCAGGGCTTTTGGCAGTGGCTTGATGACCACTTCCTCACGCCCGCGCACCTGGTCCACGACCAGCCCGAAGCGGGCTTCGCCGGCCTGCAGCACCACGATGGTCAGCAGGGTTGACGCGGCCGGTGTCACATCCAGCCACTGGCGCAGGTCGACCAGCGGCAGGGTGTGCGAGCGGCGATCAAGCACGGCGCGGCCATCGAACCAGCCCAGCGAGGTGCGCGGCGCGTGCAGCACTTCCATCACGCGTGCCAGCGGTAGCGCGTAGACGTCCTCGCCGGCCTGCACCAGCAGGGTCGGCAGGATCGCCAGGGTGAGCGGCACGCGGATCAGGAAGCGGCTGCCACGACCCAGTTCCGACTGGATCTGGATCTGGCCGCTCAGTTCGCGGATGCGCGACTGCACCACGTCCATGCCTACGCCACGGCCGGAGATATCGGTGACCTGCTGCTTGGTCGAGAAGCCCGGCAGGAACACCAGGTGCAGGCACTCCTCGCTGCTCAGGCGGGCAGCGGCTTCTGGATCGATCAGGCCTTTCTCACGCGCCTTCGCGCGCAGCTTCTCCGGGTCGATGCCGGCACCATCGTCCTGCACCTCGATGCTGACGTAATCGCCTTCCTGCTGGGCCGACAGGCGCACATGGCCCATCCGCGGCTTGCCCTGCGCCTCGCGCAGGTCGGGCATTTCCACGCCATGGTCGATGGCGTTGCGGACCAGGTGCACCAGCGGGTCGGCCAGGGCCTCGACCAGGTTGCGGTCGAGCTCGGTCTCGGCACCGATCAGCTCCAGGTCCACTTCCTTCTTCAGCGAGCGGGCAACGTCGCGGGCGACCTTGGGGAACCGCGAGAACACCTTGCCCACCGGCTGCATGCGGGTGCGCATCACCGCCGATTGCAGGCGCGCGGTGGCGATATCCAGCGTCGACACGGCGCGGTCCAGCTCTTCATCGCGCAGGCGTGCACGCAGGGTCTTGAGCCGATTGCGCGACAGCACCAGTTCGCCGATCAGGTTGACGATCGCGTCCAGGCGTTTGGTATCAACGCGCACCGTGTGTTCGGCCTCGGCCAGCGGCTTGGCCGCCGGCTTGGCCACGGGTGCCGGTGCAGCGACCGGGCGCGGCACGGGCGCCGGCGCCGGTGCCAGGACTGCAGCGGGCTTGGCACCCGGTGCGGCGCCACCGTGCAACTGGTCGAGCAGGGCTTCGAACTCGTCCTCGCTGATCAGGCCGTCGTCGGCTTTTTTTGCCGGCGCGATCGCAGTCGGAGCATTGCCACCGTGCAGCTGGTCGAGCAGCGCCTCGAATTCGTCGTCGGTGATCAGGTCGCTGCCCCCCGCGGCGGGTGCTGCGGCGGCGGCGGGCGCAGCCACGGCACCCCCGTGCACGTCGAACTGGGCGATCAGGTCCGGCGGCGCATAGCCCGGCTCGGTGCCGGACGACACGGCGTCCAGCATCGACTGCAGGTAATCCAGTGATTGCTGGGCCGCGTCGAAGTGGTGGGCCTGCAGCACGGCCTGGCCGGCGCGCGCCGCGCCCAGCGCCTCCTCAGCGGCGTGGCACAGCTCGACCATGGCAGTGACGCCGAGGAAGCCGGCGCCGCCCTTGAGCGTGTGGTAGCCGCGGAACACCGCATTGAGCTGGTCGCTGTCCTGCGGTGCCTGCTCCAGCGACACCAGCTGTTCGCCGAGGCGGTCCAGGATCTCCTGCGCCTCGATGATGAAATCGGCAGTGATGTCGTCGGATACCGCGCTCATGCTTACAGCCCCAGATCCGACAACAGGTCGTCGGCGTCGTTCTGCGAGACCGCGTGGCGGTCCAGTCCCTTCAGTGCCGGCCCGGCCAGTGCCGGGTCGGTGCGATGCTGTTCCGGCGGCAGGCCGAGTGCGCCGAAGCCCTCGTGCACGCGGCGGACGATGCCGACCACGCGACGGATGATCTGCCCGGTCAGGTCCTGGTAGCTCTGGGTCAGGGCGATCTCGGTCAGGTTGTGGCGGATGCGCTCGAGCTGCGCGTCCTGGCCTGGCTGCAGGCCTTCGGCACGCAGCTGTTCGGTCAGGCTGCGGCATTCCTCGGCCAGGTCCAGAGTGCGGTGGGTGGCCTGTTCGGTCATCGCCACCACGTGGTCCAGGCGCGCGCAGGCGTCATCCAGTTCACCGGCCTCGCTGGGCACGGTCGGCAGTTCACCCAGCGCCTGTCCCAGCTCGCGGGCCAGCCGCGACAGGCCGCTCATCATCGGCTGCGTGCGCAGCGCGACCAGTCCGTCGATGCGTTGCCGCCAGGCAGCTTCGTCACCGGACTCCAGTGCGTCCAGGGCTTCCTGCAGGCGCAGGGCGAGGGCGTTCTTGTCGACCGTGGTATCCATCAGGCGCTGGCCGCCAGGCGTTCAAAGATCTTGCCGAGCTTTTCTTCCAGCGTCTGCGCGGTGAAGGGCTTGATGATGTAGCCGTTCACGCCGTTCTGGGCGGCTTCGATGATCTGTTCGCGCTTGGCTTCGGCAGTGACCATCAGCACTGGCAGGGTCTTCAGCTTGGCATCGGCGCGGATCGCCTTGAGCAGCTCGATGCCGGTCATCACCGGCATGTTCCAGTCGGTGACGACGAAATCGAACGACTGGCTCTGCAGCAGCGACAGCGCGGCATGCCCGTCCTCGGCTTCGGCGGTATTGGTGAAGCCAAGATCGCCCAGCAGGTTCTTGACGATGCGACGCATGGTCGAGAAGTCGTCGACGATCAGGATGCGCATGTTCTTGTTCAAAGCAGAGTTCCTTTGTTGTTCATTCCGGGTGGCCGGGGGCAGCCGCCTCGGGCATGTTCACTCTTCCAGGCCGGCGTCGGCCGCCTCGAAAATCTTCAATCGTCCACGCAGGCGCAGCACGGCCTGGCCGTGGATCTGGCAGACCCGCGACTCGCTCACGCCGAGCACCGCGCCGATCTCCTTCAGGTTCAGTTCCTGCTCGTAATAGAGCGAGAGCACCAGCTGTTCGCGCTCGGGCAGGTGGCCGATGGCCTTGCCCAGCTCGCGGCCGAACTCGCCGCGCTCCAGCACCTGCTGCGGCGTCGGGCCGCCCTGGGCGACGGTATCCAGCTCGCCCTGGTCCTCGATGCGTGACTCCAGGCTCAGCACCTGGCCACGCGCGGCGTCTTCCATCAGCCGCAGGTATTCGGGCAGCGGCATCTCCATCGCGGCGGCCACTTCGGTGGCGCTGGCGGCACGGCCGGTGCTCTGTTCCAGGCGGCGGATGGTGGCAGCGGCGTCGCGTGCGCGGCGATGCACCGAGCGCGGCACCCAGTCGCCACGGCGGATCTCGTCGATCATCGAACCGCGGATGCGGATCGAGGCGTAGGTCTCGAACGAGGCGCCCTGGTCGGCGTCGTAGCTGCGCGACGCTTCGATCAGCCCCATCATGCCGGCCTGGATCAGGTCGTCCACCTCCACGCTCGCCGGCAGGCGTGCGGCCAGGTGGTGGGCGATGCGCCGCACCAGGTCCGAGTGCTGGGAGATGACCTCGTTGGCCGCCGAGCGCTGGACCTCCCGGTACTGGGCTGCGCCTTTCATGCGGCCACCCCGCGCTGCTTGAGAATGCGCTCGAGGAAGAACTCGACGCCGCCACGCGGTTCGGTCGGCGCCTGCCAGCGTGCGGTGCGGCGCGCGATCTCGGTGATCGCCAGCGCGGCTGGGCTGGACGGGTAGGCCTTTACCACCGGTTGCTGGCGCTGCACCGACAGGCGCAGCCAATCATCCTGCGGCACACAGCCCAGATAGTTCAGCGAGACATCGGCGAGGAATTTCTCGCAGACCCGGGTCAGCTTTTCGTACAGCACGCGGCCCTCGTTGGGGTCGCGCACCATGTTGGCCACCACCTGGATGCGGTCCACGCCGCGCTCGCGCGACAGCACCTTGATCAGCGCATAGGCGTCGGTGATCGAGGCCGGCTCGTCACAGACCACCACCACGGTGTCCTGCGCGGCCTGGCAGAAGGTCAGCACGCCATCGGTGATGCCGGCGGCGGTGTCCACCACCATGATGTCCAGTTCGCGTTCCAGTTCGGAGAACACGTTCACCAGGCCGACGTGCTCGGCCGGGGCCAGCTCGGCCATGTGGCGGCGACCGGACGCGGCCGGGACCACCAGCACGCCGTTCGGGCCTTCGACGATGACGTCGTCCAGCGAGCAGCGGCCGGCCACCAGGTCGGCCAGCGTAAAGGTGGGGTTCAAGCCCAGGATCACGTCGATGTTGGCCAGGCCCAGGTCGGCGTCCAGCAGCAGCGTGCGCTTGCCCATGCCCGCCAGCGCCACAGCCAGGTTGGCCGAGACGTTGGTCTTGCCCACGCCGCCCTTGCCGCCGGTCACCGCGATGGTGCGCACAGGGCCGAGCGGCTCGCTGCGGGTGGCCGACAGCGGGAAGGTCTTGGTCAGCTTGGCGTACTCACGCGACGGCATGGTTCAACTCCGGGTTGCAGGGCATATCGGCCGCTCGGCGCAAATCTTCAAGGCGAAGTACGAGATTGGCTGCACTGGCCCTATGCAGGTCCTCCGGGACGTCCTGGCCATCGGTCACCCAGGTGATCGGCAGGGCGTGGTCCACCGCCACCGACAGGGCGTTGCCGAAGCGGCCGGTCTCGTCCAGCTTGCTCAGCACCAGGCCCTGCAGGTTTGCCGCACCGAAGCGGCGCACCACCTCGTCCATGTCGCCGAAGCTGGTGTTGGCCGGGAGCACCAGCAGGGTGCGCACCTGGCGCGCGGCGCGCAGCCACTGCAGCTGGGCGGCCAGGGCACGGTCACGCGGGCCCAGGCCGGCGGTATCGATCAGCACCAGCTTGTAGTCCTTCAGGCGTTCCAGCAGCTGGTCCAGGTCGGTGCCGCTGTTGGCCTCGTGCACCGCGATGCCGAGCTGGCGGCCGTAGCCGTAGAGCTGCTCGCGGGCGCCGATGCGGGCGGTATCGGTGGTGACCAGGGCGACGTCACGCGGCGCGTGCTTCTCGGCGAATCGCGAGGCCAGCTTGGCGATGGTGGTGGTCTTGCCGGCGCCGGTCGGGCCGACCAGGGCGATCACGCCGCCTTCTTCCAGCGGGTCGACCGGGGCGATCGGAAGCTTGCGCGAGATCAGCCCCAGCATCAGGCCGCGGCCACGATGGGCTTCGGTCTCCAGCGGGATCTGCATGGCCACGTCGCGGGCCAGGCCGGCATCGAAGCCATATTCGTCCATCAGGTCCAACGCGGTGGCGCGCACCGGGCAGCCGCGCAGGCGCTCGTCGGTGAAGCGGTTCATCTCGCGCTCGATCACCTGGCGCATGCCGGCCACTTCCTGGCGCAACTGGCGGATCTCGGCGTCGTCCTGGGCGACCACCGTCAGCACCGGAGCCGGAGCCAGGGTGGGGGCCGGCGCGGTTTCGACAATGGCATCGGCCAACGCCGGTTCGCTGGCGGCGCTGGCCGGCTGCGCGTCGGCGACGGCAGCGGTCGGCAGCGGCGGCGGCTGCACGGCCGGCGCCACGCTTTCGTGATGCGCCTCGTGCGGCGGATCGATCGGGAAGCGGGCGCGGTTGGCCGGCACGGCGGCGGCCGGTGCAACGATGGCCTCGGCGAACGGCGCGAAGATCTGTTCCGGCAGCGCCGGTTCGTTGACGGCGGCACGCGCGAGGGTGGCCGCAAAGCCGGTGCTGCCGCGGGTCGGCACGATCTCGTCGGCGCTGTCCAGGGTGCGGCCGGTGGCGCCGACCGCGGCGCGGGCGAGGGCGGCCACCGCCGAGGTGGTGGCGGCGACCGGCTCCGGTGCCGGGGTGGCGCTGCGACGGCGGGTGACGGCGGCGATCACCGCATCGGCGGCGTTGCGCGGCTTGGGCGCCGGCGGCGGCGCCACGTCGCGGCGCGAGGCTTCCAGCGCACGCTGCACGGCGCTTTCATCGTAGTTGGCGGCGGCGACGATCTCGATGCCTTCCTCGATCCGGCGGTTGGACAGGATCACGGCATCAGGACCATGTTCCTTGCGCACCAGGTTCATGGCCGAACGCATGTCGGCGGCGACGAATCGTTTGATTTTCATGCTGTGGTCACGAGGCGAAGACGGCGGAGTGGCGGCCGGGGAACTCGGGTGGTCGGTGGTCTGCACGGTGCGGGTTCCCCTTGGTATCTGTCTGTTGCGTTGGTTCGAAGGTGGTGTCTGTTTTCTGGCGCGTCGGCGGGCGGCGTCAGCTGATCGTTCCGACCAGCTTCAGGCGCTTGTCCTCCGGCACCTCGCTGTAGGCCAGGACCGACAGCGACGGAACGCTGTGGCGGACCAGGCGTGCCAGCGCGGCGCGCACCGGGCCAGGTACCAGCACGACCGCGGGCTCGTTGCGGGCTTCCTGCTTGCTGACACATTCGGCCAGGCTCTGGTGCAGTCGCTCAGCGAGTCCGGGTTCCAGCGCGGCGCCGTTGCCCTGCGTGGACTCCTGCAAGACACGTTCCAATTGCGGGTTGAGGGTGAACACCGGCAGCTCCGCCGACATTCCGGCGATCTCCTGCACGATGAAGCGGCCCAGGGCGGTGCGCACGGCGGCGGTCAGCACGGCCGGGTCCTGGCTGCTGGGCGCATGTTCGACCAGTGCCTCGGCGATCTTGCGCAGCTGGCGGATCGGAATGCGCTCGACCAGCAGGTTCTGCAGCACGCGCACCACCGCCGACAGCGGCAGCGCCTTCGGCGTCAGATCTTCGACGAGCTTGGGCGCGCTCTTGGCCAGGTTGGCCAGCAGGTGTTGCACTTCCTCATGGCCGAGCAACTCAGGTGCGTGCTCGCGGATCAGGTGCGAAAGGTGGGTGGCGACCACGGTGGCCGGGTCGACCACCGTGTAGCCCAGCGTTTCGGCCTGGGCACGCTGGTGCGGTTGGATCCAGGTGGCATCGAGGCCGAACGCGGGGTCCTTGCCGGCGATGCCTTCCAGCGTGCCCAGCGCGCTGCCCGGGTCCAGCGCGAGCTCGCGGTCGGGGTGGATCTCGGCGGTGGCCACCGGCACGCCGTGCACCAGCACGCGGTAGCCGTTGGCGGGCAGTTCCAGGTTGTCGCGGATGTGTACCGATGGAATCAGGAAGCCGACATCCTGGGTCAGCTTGCGGCGCACGCCCTTGATGCGCGCCATCAGTTCGCCGCCCTGGTTGCTGTCCACCAGCGGAATCAGCCGGTAGCCGACCTCCAGGCCCAGCGGATCGACCGGGCGCAGTTCGTCCCAGCTCAGTTCGGCGGTGGGCGCCGGCGCGGCCGGGCGGCCGAGGGCGCTGAGCGCCGCCGGGTCCTTGCCCGTTGCGGCGGCATCGGCGGCCGGGGCCTGGGTCTTGCGGTACAGCTTCCAGGCAATGAAGCCGAGGATCGACGCCAGCGTCAGGAAAGCGACGTTGGGCATGCCCGGCACCAGGCCCACCAGGCCGATGATGCCGGCGGTGATCGCCAGCGCCCGGTACTGGCCGAACACCTGGCCGGTCATGGCCTGGGCCATGTCCTGCGAGCGCGAGGCGCGGGTGACCAGCATCGCCACCGCACTGGAGACCAGCAGCGCCGGCAGCTGGGCCACCAGGCCGTCACCGATCGACAGCAGGGTGTAGGTGGCAGCGGCTTCACCGAAGGGCATGCCATGCTGCAGCACACCCACGGCCAGGCCGCCGAGCATGTTGATGAACAGGATCAGGATGCCGGCGATGGCGTCGCCGCGGATGAACTTGCTGGCACCGTCCATCGCACCGTAGAAGTCGGCTTCCTCGCGGACTTCTTCGCGGCGCAGCTTGGCTTCTTCACGCGTCAGCAAACCGGCGTTGAGGTCGGCGTCGATCGCCATCTGCTTGCCGGGCATCGCGTCGAGGATGAAGCGCGCGGTCACTTCCGAGACCCGGCCGGCGCCCTTGGTGATCACCACGAAGTTGATGATGGTGAGGATCGCGAACACCACGATGCCCACCGCGTAGTTGCCGCCGATCACGAATTCGCCGAAGGCGGCGATGACCTTGCCCGCGGCATCGTGGCCGTTCTGGCCGTTGAGCAGGATCACGCGGGTGGAGGCCACGTTCAGCGCCAGCCGCAGCATGGTGGTGATCAGCAGCACGATCGGGAAGATGGTGAAGTCCAGCGGGCGCTTCACGTAGACCACCGCCAGCAGCACCATCAGCGAGATGGCAATGTTGAAGGTGAAGAGCGCATCGAGCACCGGCGCGGCCAGCGGCACCACGACCATGGCCAGCAGGGCCAGCACGATCAGCGGCGCGCCAAGACCCTGGCGGATCATTTCCAGGGCGCGGCGGGTGTTGAAGCCGGTGGAGGGCTGGGCGCTCACGGGCGGCCTCCCTTGCCGAATTCATCCACCTGGATGTGCGGGGCGTCCGGCATCGGGCCAGTGCGCCACGCGCGCAGCTGGTAGACGTAGGACAGGACCTGGGCGACGGCCGAATACAGTCTCACGGGGATTTCCTTTCCGAGTTGGCCCTCCCGATACAAGGCGCGTGCCAAAGGTGGGGCAGAGACGATCGCGACCTTGTTGCCGTCGGCCACTTCACGGATGCGCAGGGCGGTCTCGTCCACGCCCAGGGCGACCACGGTGGGGGCGTTCATGGCGCCGCCCTCGTACTTCAGGGCCACCGCGTAGTGGGTGGGGTTGACCACCACCACGTCCGCCGTCGGTACCGCTTCCATCATCCGGCGGTTGGCCATCTGCTGCTGCAGCTGGCGGATGCGGCCCTTCACCTCGGGGCTGCCCTCGCTTTCCTTCATTTCCCGGCGCAGCTCTTCCCGGGTCATCTTCAGCTTGCGCATCCAGTTCCAGCGCTGGTATGGCGCGTCGATGGCGGCCAGCACCAGCATCGCGCCGGCGGTGGCCAGCAGCAGGCGCAGGGTGAAGCCGAGGCCGTCGGTGATGGCCGTCTCCAGCGGGTGGTGGATCAGGCCGCGCAGGGTGTCAAAGCCGGTCCAGACCACCAGCCCGGCGGCGACGCCGACGAAGGCCACGCGCAGCAACGATTTGGTGAATTCGGCAATGGCCTCCGGGCCATACAGGCGCTTGAACCCGCTCATCGGGTTCATGCGGTTGATGTCGGGTAGCAACGCCTTCTGCGACCAGCGCAGTCCGCCCATCACCAGCGGGGCGACGAAGCTGGCCAGCAGGCAGACCAGCACCAGCGGCGCGATCACCAGCATGAACTGCAGCAGCAGGTCGCCGAAGTGGCCGAACAGTTCCTTCGGGTTCTGCCGCAGGCTCTGTTCCGGGCTCAGCGCCTGCTTCATCCAGGCCGTGGCGCCGCGGCCGATCGAGCCGCTCATCGCCATCACCGCCAGCACGCCGGCGCCGAACACGGCGGCCGTGCCGAGCTCACGCGAGCGCGGCAGGTTGCCCTGTTCGCGGGCGTCGCGCAGGCGTTTTTCGGTCGGTTGTTCGGTCTTTTCGCCGGCGGATTCGTTCTCGGACATCACGGGCACTGCGGCAGGGGTTGCCGGAGGGCGTGCAAGAACTGTTCCGTGATGGGGTGTTGCCTATCCACGCGCGGCGCGGATCTATTTGTAGAGCCGAGCCCATGCTCGGCTATGTTTGGATCGGGCGCGAAGAGCAGCCGAGCGCAGGCTCGGCTCTACAGGGGAGAGTTGTCGCTGGACGGTGGGCTCTGCGCCAGCTCCACCCGCGGCCGGGGCAGGTCGTGCAGCTGCATGAAGCGCGCCGCGTCGACCGGGCGACCGAGCAGGTAGCCCTGCAGGTAGTCGCAGCCCAGGCGCTCCAGGTAGGCGCGCTGGGCGGTGGTTTCCACGCCTTCGGCGACGATGTCCATGTCCAGCGCATGGCCCAGCGCCACGATCGCCGAGACGATCACCACGTCCTCTGCACTGTGTTCCAGGTCGCGCACGAACGCATGGTCGATCTTGATCTCGGTGGCCGGCAGCCGCTTCAGGTACAGCAGGCTGGAATAGCCAGTGCCGAAGTCATCGATGGATATGCCTACGCCCAGCGCCGACAGCGCCTGCAGCAAGCGCAGGCTGGTGTCGGTATCGCGCATCACCGTGCTTTCGGTGATTTCCAGCACCAGGTGGCGCGGAGCGATGTTGTGGCGTTCGATCACCGCGCGCACATCCTGCAGCAGGTGCGGCGAACTGAACTGCACCGGCGACAGGTTCACCGACATCGACCAGCCTTCGTGACCGGCATCGTGCCAGCGCCGCAGTTGCAGGCAGGCCTGGTCCAGCGCCCAGCGCCCGATCTCGTTGATCGCGCCGCTGCGCTCGGCCAGGCGGATGAACCGATCGGGCGGAATCAGGCCATGCTCCGGATGGTGCCAGCGGATCAGCGCTTCGGCACCGGCCACCTTCTGCGTGGCCACGCGGATCTTGGGCTGGTAGTGCAGGAACAGCTGCTCGCTGCCAATGGCCCGGCGCAGGTCGGCCAGCAGCCGGAACTGTTGTTCGGCGCTGTCATTCATCCAGTCGGCGAACAGCACGAAGGCGTTGCGTCCGGATTCCTTGGCCTGGTACATCGCCGCATCGGCAAACGCCATCAGCTGCCGTTCGCTGGCAGCGTGGTCGGGGCAGATTGCCACGCCGATGCTGGCGGTTACCTGCAGTTCGTTGTCCGGCAGCAACGGGCCGCTGCCCACCGCCTGCAGGATGCGCCGGGCGAGGGTGGGCAGGTCCTCGTCGTGTTCGATGCGTACCACCAGCACGAACTCGTCACCGCCCAGTCGTGCCAGCATATCGCTGGGCCGCAGCAGCTGGCGGGTGCGCTCGGCCACCGCCACCAGCAGTGCATCGCCGGCCTGGTGGCCGTAGGCATCGTTGACCTGCTTGAAGCCGTCCAGGTCCATGAACATCACGGCGAAACGGCTGCCGCCCTGCTCGGCCTCGGCCAGTGCCTGCACGATGCGACGCTGCAGCAGCAGGCGGTTGGGCAGGCGGGTGAGCGGATCATGCAGTGCGGCCTGGGTCAGTTCCTGCTGCGCATCGGTCAACGAGGTGCTCAGCATGGAGTTGCGCAGTCGCAGCAGCTGCGCCTCCACCCGCTGGTCCAGCCAGGACACCACCAGCACCACCGCGAGGATCGCCACGGACAGGACCACCACCAGCATGGCCAGCCATTCGCTGTGCAAGCCGTCGCCGACGGCTGCGCCGCAGATGCTGCCCTCCGGAAAGCGAGCGGCGGCCATGCCGGTGTAGTGCATGCCGACGATCGCCAGGCCGAGCAGCCCCGCCGCGGCCAAGCGGTCGCCGATACGGGTGCGCTGCCCACGCAGGCGGAACGCAACATACAGGGCTGTCCACGAGGCGGCGACCGCCACCATCAGTGATAGCAGCAGCCAGCCCGGGTCGTAGTCGATGCCTGGCTGCATGCGCATTGCGGCCATGCCGACGTAGTGCATGCCGGCGATGCCGGTGCCCATCAGCAGGGCACCGCCGGCCAGCCGTGGATGCGGCAGAGTACGCAGCGAGACCAGCCACAGTGCGAATACCGACGAAGCGATCGCCAAGGCCAGCGAGAGCAGGGTGATCGGCAGGTCGTAGCCGAGCGGAATGGGCAGATCGAAGGCGAGCATGCCGATGAAGTGCATCGACCAGATGCCCAGGCCCATGGCGAAGCCACCACCGAGGCGCCACCACCAGGCCGCGGCCTTGCCGGGCGCGGTAATCGTGCGCCCGGCCATTGCCAGTGCAGTGTAGGAAGCCATCACGGCTACCAGCAGCGAGATTGCGACCAGCCACGGGTTGTACGTGCCTACCAGCATTCGTCAGTCTCCCGGACCTGCCTGTCGACGGAAACCACGGTGGGGCATGCATGAGGCAGGCCGACGCAGGGCGGCGGCCACGTGCGGCATCCCCCCGGTTGCCGCGCATTCACTCTAACGCGCAGACCCGGGGGAAGGGCAAGCAGTAAAACGTGAAATTGTGCCCCGTAGAGCCGAGCCCATGCTCGGCTGCCGCTCCTGCCGAAGACAGCCGAGCATGGGCTCGGCTCTACAGAAACAAAGGCATGGCAAGCAGTAAAACGTGATGATCAGGTCAGTGTGTGACCGCGTCCGCAGCCTGGAAGGCGGCATCGAACAGGCGCTGTACCGGCGGGCCCATTTCCCCGGCCAGCAGCGCCAGCAGGAACAGACCCAGCAGCAACGAGACCGGCAGTCCCAGCTGGATCGGATTCAGCGCCGGAGCGGCCCGGGCCAGCACGCCGAACGCCAGATTCACTGCCAGCATCGCCACCGTCAGCGGGATCGCCAGGGTCAGCGCGCCGCGTAGCACGGTCAGCAGGAAAGTCGGGGCGATGCTGAAGAACGCGTGCGGGTCCGGCAGCGGAGCGCCGATCGGCAGTGCGCGATAGCTGTCCACCAGCAGCGAGATCAGCGCCAAGTGGCCGTTGGCGGTGAAGAACAGCAGCCCGAACAGCAGATAGAACCACTGTCCGATCACGCCGGAGGTACCACCGCGCAGCGGGTCGCTCATCTGCGCGAAGGCCAGGCCGGTGCCCTGCGCGATCAGTTCGCCCGCCATCGCACCGGCTTCGAACACCAGCCGCAGCAGGAAGCCGATGGAGACGCCGATGGCCAGCTCGCGCGCGACGGTCAGCACCGTGGCGGCGTCGAAGCCGGTCCAGTCCGGCACCGGGGGCAGCAGCGGGGCCAGTGCGATGGCCAGGGTGCCAGCCAGCACCACGCGCACCCGTGACGGGACGGCGCGGGTCCCGACCATCGGCATGGCCATGGCCACAGCGCCGATGCGCAGCATGGTCCACAGTACGGTGCCGATCATGCCGAAGGCCTGAAGGCCGTCGGCAGCCATCTGGGTGGCGGCGTCCATCGAAGCGCGTGTCCTAGCCGATCAGGTGCGGAATTCGCTGGAACAGCAGCGTGGTGAATTCAACCAGGTGGCCGATCAGCAGGCTGCCCAGTGCGAACAGCACTGCGGTCAGCGCTGCAGCTTTGGCGACGAAGGCGATGGTCGGTTCGTTGAGCTGGGTCGCGGCCTGCACGACACCAACCACCACGCCCACCACCAGTACGGTGAGCAGCAGCGGGCCGGCCACCCACAACACGGTGATCAGGCCGCCACGCAGTTCAGTCAAGGCAAGTTCGGGAGACATTCGGATTCCATCTGCTCATGTAGAGTCGAGCCCTGCTCGACTGCGCGTTACGGGGGATATCAGGCCGGATTGAAGCTGGCTGCCAACGTACCCACGGTCAGCACCCAGCCATCGACCAGCACGAACAGCAGGATCTTGAAGGGCGCCGATACCAGCATCGGCGACAGCATCATCATGCCCATCGACATCAGCACGCTGGCAACGACCAGGTCGATGATCACGAACGGGATGAAGATCAGGAATCCGATCTCGAAGGCGGTCTTCAGTTCACTGGTGACGAACGAAGCGACCAGCACCGGGAACGGGATCGCGTCGGGGCTGGCGTAGGTGCCATGCCCGGCGATGCCGGCAAAGGTCATCAGGTCGGTCTCGCGGATCTGCGCCAGCATGAAGCCGCGCAGTGGCTGCGTGGTCAGCGTCCAGGCGGTCTGGAAGTCGATCTCGCCATTTAGGTACGGCGCCATGCCGGCGCTCCAGGCCTTGTCCCAGGTCGGCATCATTACCATCGCGGTGAGGAAGAGGGCCAGGCCCAGCAGCACCTGGTTGGACGGGGTCTGCCCGGTACCCAGCGCCTGGCGCAGCAGGCCCAGCACGATGATGATGCGGGTGAACGAGGTCAGCACCAGCAACATCGACGGGATCAGGGTGATCGCCGTCATCAGCAGCAAGGTCTGCAGCGGCAGGCTGACCGGTGCACCGCCGATCTTGCCCACGTTGATGTCCGGCAGCGGCGTGTTCGGGGCGCCGGGCGCGGCGAACGCCAGTGCCGGCAACAGGCACAGGGCAAGCAACAGCAGCCACGGCATCAGGGTGGCAAGACGGGTACGGGTGACACGCATGTCAGGGGTCCTTGCGCAGCCGTTGCTGCAGCAACTGGGCGAAATTCGGCAGGTTCTTGAAGTCCGGCACGCGCACCGGTGCCGGCGGCGGCAGCGGTTCGGGCAGGGTATGCAGGGTGTTGATGCCGCCGGCGGTGACGCCCAGCAGCAGTTGCTGGCCGTTGACCTCGACCACCACCACGCGCTCCTTGGCGCCCACGCTCAGGCTGGCCACCAGCTTCATGCCTTCGGCCGGGCGGAAGCCACTGCCGGGCATGCGCTTGAGCAGCCAGCCGAGGCCGATGACCAGCGCGAGCACTGCCAGCAGCGCCAGCACCGCGCCGAACAGGCTGGGTGCGGCGGCCGCATGCTGGCCGACCTGGGGCCCGATGGGCGCGGCGGTCTTGCCGACCGCCAGCAGGGTGGAGGCCAGCAGGCTCAACGCAGTCTCCGGATCCGCTCGCTCGGGCTGACCACGTCGGTCAGGCGCACGCCGAAGCGGTCGTTGATCACCACAACCTCGCCGTGGGCGATCAGGGTACCGTTGACGAACACGTCCAGCGACTCGCCGGCACCCCGTTCCAGTTCCACCACCGAGCCCTGGTTGAGCTGCAGCAGGTTGCGGATCGGCAGGCGCGCGCGACCGACTTCCAGCGACAGAGTCACCGGTACGTCCAGGATCACGTCCAGGTTCAGGTCAGGACCGTTCGCCTCATCGGCCTGCAGGCTGCTGAACTGGGCCGGGGTGGGTTCGAGGGCGTCGATATCGTTCATTGCGGGTCTTCCTGGATGACGGGTACGCGCGGGCGGGTGCCCGGCGGATGGGTAGCGGTGATCTTCACGGCGTTCATGCCGTTGGCGATGCCGAACTCGCCGGTGAACACCGGGATGTTCTCCACGCACAACGGCACCTGCGGGCTGAGTTCGATCGGCAGGATGTCGCCGACCTTCAGCTGGGTCAGGTCGCGCAGGGTCATGCGCTTGCTGGCCAGTACGCTGGACAGGGTGACTTCTGCGATGTTGAGCTGCTCACGCAGGGTCTGGCCCCAGCTTTCGTCGCGATCGTTGCGGTCGCTCTGGATGCCGGCGTCGAGCAGCTCGCGGATCGGCTCCAGCATCGAGTACGGCAGGGTGACGTGGATGTCGCCACCGCCGCCATCGAGTTCGACGTGCAGGCGGCACACCACCACGTATTCGCGTGGCGTCACGATGTTGGCGAAGTGCGGGTTGATCTCCGAGTTGATGTACTCGAAGTCCACGTCCATCACCGGCGCCCAGGCCTCGCGCAGGTCGGCGAAGGTCTGCTTCAGCAGCAGGTGGATCACCCGCATTTCAGTGGCGGTGAACTCGCGGCCTTCGATGCGGGTCGGGTAGCGCCCGTCGCCACCGAAGAAGTTGTCGACGATGGCGAACACCAGGGTCGGCTCGAACACGATCAGGCCGGTGCCGCGCAGCGGCTTGAAGCGGATCAGGTTCAGGTTGGTCGGTACATACAGCGAGTGCATGTAGTCGTTGAACTTGATCAGTTCGATGCCGCGCACCGACAGCTCGGCCGAGCGGCGGATCAGGTTGAACAGGCCGATCCGCCACAGGCGGGCGAAACGCTCGTGGACCATTTCCAAGGTCGGCATGCGACCGCGGATGATGCGGTCCTGGCTGGCGAAGTCGTACGAGCGCGCTTCGCCTGACGGCGGTTCCGGTTCGGTTTCGACCGCGCCAGTGTCCACGCCGTGGAGCAGGGCATCGATCTCGTCCTGGGACAACAGATCATTCATCGGTGGGCCCTTACTGGGTCACGAAGCTGGTGAACAGCAGGTCGTCGGCACCATTGCTGCCGGTCTCGGCCTTGAGCACTTTCTGCACTTCGGCCAGCGACGCAGCCTGCAGCTTCTGCTTGCCGGCGACATCGGCGATCTGGTCCGGGCTGACCTGCGAGAACAGCATCAGCAGGCGTGCGCGGATGGCGGGTGCATGGGTCTTGATCGCTTCCAGCGCAGCCGGGTCACGGGTCATCAGCTGCACTTCCAGCTGCAGGTAGCGCGGACCATCGACCGGGCCATTGAGATTGACCACGAACGCCGGGTCCAGCGCGAAGTACTGCGCGGGGGCCGGGGTGGCGCTCTTCTTCGGCGCCTGCGCAGTCTTGTCTTCGTGCTTGGACTGGGTGAAGAACCATACGCCGCCACCGGCGGCAGCGGCGGCCAGCACGGCCACCAGTGCGGTGATCAGGATCGGACTGCGCGGCTTGGCGGCCTTGTCCTTCTCGGCGGTCTTCTTGGTTTTGTCAGCGGCTGCGGCCACGGGGTGAAGCTCCTGAGGGTTGCTTCACCGGGATATGCAAGGGGTGTGCCGGAGCCGGGGTAGAGGGGTGCGACGGAATTCCGTCGGGGTGCCAGCCGCATCGATCTGGTGGCTGCCAACCTTGGTTGGCACGCCTGTCAGGCGTAAGCGTCCAGCAATCCGCGCTGGCGGATCAGCTGCGCCGACGACACGCTGCCATCGCCCGGCGTCGGTTCTCCGTCGCCGGGCAGACCGCCGCCACCGGGCCGCCCCGACGCATTGCCGTCACCCCCCGGGGCCTGCTGGCCGACATCGGCGTGGGCCAGCTGGAAGCCCTGTTCGCCCAGCAGTTCGCGCAGGCGCGGCAGGCTGCTTTCCAGTGCCTGGCGCACGTCCACATGCGGGCTGCTGAAACTGGCGTGCACCTTGTCGCCGTTCAGTTGCAGGCGCACATCCACCGGGCCCATGTCGTCCGGGCTCAGGCGGATGTGGGCGTGGCCGATCTTCTGGTCGGCCAGCCAGCCCAGGCGCGCGCCAATGGCCTGGTCGAAACCATCGTCGCCGAACACGGGCCTGGGCGTCGGTTCGCCGTTGAAGACCGCAGTGCCGGTAGCGAGCGCAGCCTTGAGGTCCTGCAGGAGCGCCGGGGCCGGGGCGTGCAGGAATGGGGCAGCGCTACGGTCGCCGATCGCGGTCACGTCGTTGCTGTCGCGGTCGCCATGCTTGCTGCCCGGCAGGACCGTCTCCGGTAGTGGCAGGGTCGTGGCATCGCCGGCGCTGGCGGCCGGCGGCGTGCTGTCAGCCATCGATGCGACGGCTGCGCCCGGCGCCGGGGTCGGCGTCGGGGCAGGCAGTCCCGGTCCGGCAGTGGCCGGCAGCGCCGTGCCCGCACCCGTTGCAGCAGGAGCAGTGGCGGCAGGATCGGAGGGGGCCGGCATCGCCAGGACCAGGCCGGCCAGGCCCAGCGGCGGCCACGGCGCGTCCTCGGTGGCCACCGGCGTGTCCTTGTCCGTCGCCCGATCACCCGCAGGCGGAGTTTGCGGCGGCAAGGGCGACGTCTCGTTTCCCGTCGCCGCCGCATCCATGCTGCGTTCCTCCGGCGCCTGGCCATTTCCATCGGCGCTCGTCTGCGGCTTCGGTGCCGAGGTGGGCGGTGACGTGGCGGCGCCGGCGGACGCGTCCGGCGCGCCGCCCTGCAACAGTTGGCTGAAATCCTTGCTGGCCTCGCTGCGTGGCGCGCGCGCTGCAGCGCCGCCGGCAGTCTGTGCCTGCGCGTTGGCGCTGCTGGCGAGCGGGGCGGGCATCACGGGCGGCCTCCCTGCTCGGTGCCATCCTGGTCTTCGGCCTGCACCAGACGCGCACGGCGCGCACCGATGTCGTCCATCTCGCGCTGGTCGCGGCGGTCGGTGACCACTTTCTCCTGCGCCCGGTAGCTGGCCGCCAGCTGTTCCAGCACGGCCTTGTCACGGCTGGCCAGGATCAGGCGGGCGCGCTCGGCCTCCACCTTCTCGCGGTTGCCGTTGACCGTGGCCTGCTGCTGCTCGACCGCACTGTCGAGGCGGTCGAGAAATGCACGCCGGTTGAGCAGCTGCGCCGGGCTGGTCGCCGCCATCTGCGCGTTGGCGTACTCCTCGGCATAACGGCGCAGTTCGTCCAGTCGCGATAGATGGGTGTCGAGCACGCGCTGGCGTTCGGCCAGGTCGCGGGCGACCGCGTCCTCGTGTTCCTGGGCCCGCTTGAGCAGGGGATCGATGCGCTTGGACTGGTTCATGGCTTAACTCTCTTGTTCCACCAGGCGCTGCAGTGCCGCCTGGCTGTGCGGGAGATCTGCGGCCTTGGCAACGTCCTGGCCGAGGAACTCCATGATTTCCGGCCAGCGCTCCAGGGCTTCGTCGGTGGCCGCGTCGTTGCCGCGCTGGTAAGCGCCGATGGCGATCAGGTCACGGTTGGCCGAATACGCCGAGACCAGTCGTTTCAGTTTGCGGATGCGCAGGCGCCACGGTTCGTCGGCGATTTCCGTGACCACGCGGCTGACCGACGATTCGACGTCGATGGCCGGGTACAGACCGCTGTCGGCCACGCGCCGCGAGAGCAGGATGTGGCCGTCGAGGATCGCGCGCGCCGCATCGGCGATCGGGTCCTGCGGATCATCGCCTTCGGTGAGCACCGTGTAGAACGCAGTGATCGAGCCACGGCCCTTGGCGCCGTTGCCGGCGCGTTCGACCAGTGCCGGCAGCTTGGCGAACACCGACGGTGGGTAACCGCGGGTGGTCGGCGGTTCGCCGACCGACAGGCCGATCTCGCGCTGCGCCTGAGCAAAGCGGGTCAGCGAGTCCATCAGCAGCAGCACGTTCAGTCCCTGGTCGCGGAACCATTCGGCGATGGCGGTAGCGCGGTAGGCACCGTGCAGGCGCGCCAGCGGCGGCCGGTCGGCGGGACTGGCCACCACCACGGCGCGGCGCAGGCCTTCCTCGCCCAGCGTGGTCTCGACGAAATCGCGGACTTCGCGTCCACGTTCACCGATCAGGCCGACCACGATCACGTCGGCGGCGGTATAGCGGGTCATCATGCCCAGCAGCGTCGACTTGCCGACGCCGGAGCCGGCGAACAGGCCGACACGCTGGCCGCGGCCGATCGGCAGCAGCGCGTTGATCGCGCGCACGCCCACGTCCAGCGGCTGGGTGATCGGTTCACGCGCCAGCGGATTGATCGACACGCCGGCCATGCCAACGTGGCCCTCGGCGCGGATCGGGCCCTTGCCGTCCAGCGGCACGCCATCGCTGTCGATGACGCGGCCGAGCAGCCCTTCGCCCACTTCAACGCCGCCACGGCGCGCAGACGGCACCACCCGTGCGTTGGGCAGCAGGCCGTGCAGTTCCGCGCTCGGCATCAGGTAAGTGCGCTCGCCGGCGAAGCCGACCACTTCGGCATCGACCCAGCCACCATCGACCACTTCCACCTTGCAGCTGGCACCCAGCGGCGCTTCGCAGCCGACCGCTTCCAGGGTCAGTCCGACCGCGCGGCGCAGCACGCCTTCGCGGATCAGGCCACGGCCATGGGCGGTATCCACGCGCAGGCCGTCGAGCCGACGGGCCAGGCGCAGGTTGCGGGCCATGGCCCAGTCGGCCGGTGGCGGCGTCGGCTGCGGATCGGGATTCATGTATTGGCTCCGGTCTGGCGGATCACCGCGTCCAGCGCGCCGCGCAGGCGCGCTTCCAGGGTGCCGTCGATGCGCACCGCTTCGGCGTGCACGCGAAGATCGCCGCGGCTGAGACTGGTATCCGGCACCAGGCGTTGCTGTGGCGGCAGGCTCAACAGCGGAGCGAGCGCGGCGATGTCGTCCGGGTGCAGCCGCACTTCGACCTCGCGGGTGCTGCCACCCACCGCGTCGATCGCCTCACCGACCAGCTGTGCCAGCAGTGCCGGGTCAGCTTCGTAGGCGCGGCCGACCAGCGCACCGGCGATGCGTACCGCCAGTTCGCCCAGTGCGCCGACCACTTCGTTCTCCAGCCGCACCAGCGGTCGGCTGAAGTTGTCGAGGATGCCTTCGATCTGCGCGGCGAGGCGACGCACCTCCGCCTGACCCTGGCCGTAACCTTCGCTATGGCCGTGTTGGAAGCCTTCCTTCTCGGCGCTGTCCTGGATGGCCTGGATCTCCTCCAGGGTCGGCAGCTGCAGCGGCGGCTCCGGCTCGTGCTCCGGGTCCGGCTCGGTGAGTTCGAACGCATCCTCCTGATCCAGCACCGGTTCGGGCTGGGCCAGCAGGTCCGGGGCAAGCCAGCGCACGACGTTGCTCACAGCATGGCCTCCGCACTGCCACCGATGGTGACGGTGCCTTCATCGGCCATGCGCTTGACGATGGCCAGGATCTCGCGCTGGGCGCCTTCCACGTCGGACAGGCGCACCGGTCCACGGGCCTCCATGTCTTCCAGCAGGATTTCGGCCGCGCGCTGCGACATGTTGCGGGTGATCTTGTCGCGCACCTTGATGTCGGCACCGCGCAGGGCCAGGCCCAGGCGCTCGCCGCTCACTTCGCGCAGCACCAGCTGCATTTCGCGGTCATCCAGGTCGACCAGATCGTCGAACACGAACATCAGGTCCTGGATGCGGTTGCTCAGCGGCGCATCGATGCGGGCGATCTCGCCCAGGATGGCCTGATCCTGGCCGCTGTCCATGAAGTTCAGGATGTTGGCCGCGCACTGCACGCCACCGATGTTCGACGACTTCAGGTTCTGGTTGCCGGCGAACTGGCGCTCCATGATCTCGTTGAGTTCATTGAGCGCGTTCGGCGGAATGCCGTCGAGGGTGGCGATGCGCAGCAGCACGTCCACCCGGGTACGGTCCGGCAGCAGCTTCAGCGCGTCGGCGGCCTGGTCGGTTTCCAGGTGCGCCATCACGATGGCGATGATCTGCGGGTGCTCGTTGCGCACCAGGTCGGCCACCGCACGCGGGTCCATCCATTTCAGCGCGTCCAGGCCGGTGGTGTTGCGGCCCAGCAGGATGCGGTCGATCAGGTTGCCGGCCTTCTCGCTGCCCAGCGCCTGCACCAGCATGTTGCGGATGTAGTCGTCCGAACCCACGCCCAGCGAGGTCTTCGAGCCCAGCTCCTGGCCGAACTGGTCCATTACCCGTTCCACCTGCTCGCGGGTGATGTCGGTCATGGTGGCCATGGCGATGCCAATCTTCTGCACTTCCTTGGGTTCCATGTGGCGCAGCACTTCGGCCGCGTCCAGCTCACCCAGGGACAGCAGCAGCACGGCCGCGCGCTGTACGCCGGTCAGTTGTGCCTCAGTCATTGGCCACCCATCCCTTGACCACCTGGGCCACGCGCTTGGAGTCGGTCTTTACGGCTTCACGCGCCATCCGCAGTCGTTCCTCATATGAATCCACCGGCAGGGCCAGGGCCTCCGGCCCGGCCAGGCTCGCCCGGTCGGCGCCCAGCGCCGGCAGCGGCATGCCATCGTCATCCACCAACTGCACGTCCGCGGTGTGCGGCTCCAGTGCCTGCGGGTCGTCCTTCCTGTTCTGGCCGGTGATCGCGCGCAGCGCCGGGCGCAGTACGCCGAACAACAACGCCAGCACCACCACCGCGCCGAGCAGCATGCGGCCGGCATCGTGCACCCATGGCAGTTCCCACCAGGCCGGCCCTTCGACCGGCGTGGTGTCACGCACGAACGGGGCATTCATCACCGACACGGTGTCGCCACGCTCGGCGTTGAAGCCGACGGCCTGCTTCACCAGCGCCTCGACGCGGGTCAGTTCCGCGGCCGACAGCGGCTGCGGGCTGACCTTGCCGTTGGCACCGGCGCGCGGCACGTTGTCCACCAGTACCGCCACCGACACGCGCTTGATGCGGCCGGCCGGCTGGCGGGTGTGCTGCAGGGTGCGGTCCAGCTCGTAGTTGCGGGTGGCGTTCTTGCTGCTTTCGGTCGGGGCCTGCGCGGTGGCCGGCGTGGCCTGCTGGCCCGGCGGACTGTTGCTGGTGGCACCCGGCACGCCCTGCGGGCCCGGGGTGCTGGTGGTGTTCTCGCTCATCTGCTCGCTGCGCAGCTTCTGCGGTTCACCGTTGTAGAGCTCACGGGCTTCCTCGGTCACCGAGAAATCCATGTCCACGCTCACTTCCGGGTTGACGCGGCCAGGGCCGGTCATCGGTTCCAGCAGCTCGCGGATGCGCTGGTTGAACGAGGTTTCCTGGCGGCGCACCTGTTCGAACTGGGCAGCGTTGACCGCCGCCTCACTGTTCGGGTCGCTGACGCTGAGCATGCGCCCGCTCTGGTCAACCACGGTCACCCGTTCCGGGGCGAGATCCGGGATGCTGGCCGCGACCATGTGCACGATGGCGTCCACCTGGCTGCGTTCCAGCTGCTGGCCGCCACGCAGTTCCAGGGTCACCGAGGCGCTGGCCACGTCACGCTGGCGGGTGAAGGCGCTGGGCTTGGGAATGGCCAGGTGCACGCGCGAATCGCGCACCGGGCGCAGCGTGTTGATGGTGCGCGACAGCTCGGTTTCCAGCGCATGCTGGTAGCGCGCGCTTTCCACGAACTGGCTGACGCCGAAGCCCGGGTCGCGCTCCATCAGCTCGAAGCCGAGCTTGCCGCTGTCGGTCAGGCCGGAGCCGGCCAGCTTCAGGCGCGCGTCGTGCAGGTTCTTTTCCGGCACGGTGATGCCACCCGTGGCCGGGTCGAGTGCGAACGGAATCTGTGCGGCGCGCAGCAGGTCGGTCGCTTCAGCGGTCGCCTTCTGGTCCAGGCCGGTGTACAGCGGGACCATGCCCGGCTTCTGCGACCAGAAGAACACGGACAGGCCTGCCGCCACCGCCACCGCGATCATCGCCATCAGGCCCAGCCGACGGGTGATCTGCAGACTCTGCAGGCGGTCGAACCATTGCCCAGCCTTTTCGGCGTTCAGGCTGTCCTTGGAGAGCGTCAGTGCCATGCGTCTCTATTCCTTACAGCGGCATGTTCATCACGTCCTGGTAAGCCTGGACGAGACGGTTGCGAACTTCCACGGTGGCGCGGAAGGCGATCTGGGACTGCTGCGAGGCGACCATCACCTTGGCCAGGTCGGCGCTGGGGTCGCCCATTTCGAAGGCCTTGGCGAGGGCGCCGGATTTCTGTTGCGCATCGTTGACGCCGGCAATCGCACCACGCAGGGTTTCGGTGAAGCTGGCCGGCTGGGCCTGCGGTGCATCGAGCACCGTGCCCGGCAGGGCGTTGCTGCGCGGCGTTTCGCCCAGCGGGTTGAGCGCCGGCTGTCCCATCTGGGTCTGATAGGAGCGGATCTGCGAAAGGATCGAAGTGACGGAGTGGGACATCTGCAACGGTTCCAGAAACAGGGATGGGGTTGTCTGCTGGAGCCAGTGCAAGTGCCGTGCCGAAACCGGTTTTCGATTCAGTGAAGTGAGGGTGGGGGGTGTCTGGTGGCAGGGCTGCGCCCTGCACCCGCCGACGCGACGTCAACATCAACGTCAAAATCGGGCTATCCGTGGGGTGGGGGGGGGGGGGGGGGGGGGGGGGGGGGGGGGGGGGGGGGGGGGGGGGGGGGGGGGGGGGGG
>NZ_JAPTFO010000041.1:0-38351 GCF_030985515.1 Stenotrophomonas sp. Sm10 | reverse complement strand
CCCCCCCCCGCTACCACGGGAGACCTGCCCGCCGTGGCGGGCAGGCACATCCCTTATTTCTTGACCGGGTTGCCTTCGGCATCGATTACGGTCACCTCGCCCAGGTTCAGCGCACGCACGGCCGCTTCGGTCTGCTTGAGATCACCCACCACCACCCAGGTCAGCGCCTGCGGCTTGATCTCGGCGGCGGCCTGCTGCACCTGCGCCGGGGTCATCGCCTCGATCTCGGCCTTGCGACGCAGCACGTAGCCGTCCGGGCGCTTGAACTGCACGATCGAGCCGATGGTCGAGGCCACCGCGCTGGCGGTCTCGTAGGCACCGGGCAGGCTCAGGGTCTGGATATTGCGGATGCGGTTGACCTCGGCAGCGGTGGCCGGCTTGCTGCCATCGGCGAACGCGGCGATTTCCTTGCGCATTTCCGCCAGTGCCGGGCCGGTCTTGTCGATCTGCACCGGCGCGCTGGCCATCCACGGGCGCTGGCCCACCGAATTGACCGCGCTGCTGCGCGCACCGTACGACCAGTGCTTGTCTTCACGCAGGTTCATGTTCAGGCGCGAGGTGAAGTCGCCGCCGATCACACCGTTGGCGATGTCGAAGCGGGTCGAGCTGGTGGCGCTGGAAGGTGCCACCACCTGGCCGGCGAACAGGTTGGCCTGCACCGCGCCCGGCTGGTCGATCAGGAACACGCGCGGGCCCTTCGGCAGCGCCACGTCGGTGGCCGCCTTCACCTGCGGGGCATCGCCGGCAGCCTTCCAGTCGCCCAGCTGCTTGTCCAGCAGCGGCACGATCTCGGCCAGGGTGGTGTCGCCGACCACGATCAGGGTGCCGTTCTGCGGGCGCAGCCAGTCGTGATGGAAGTCGACCAGGTCCTCGCGGGTCAGGCCGTTGATCGCCGCCTCGTCGCCGCTGCCGGTGAACGGAATGGCATACGGGTGGCCCTTGCCGTACAGCAGCGGGGGCAGCACGCGCATCGCCACCGCACCCGGGTTGACCTTCTCCTGCTGGATGCCCGCGATCCAGCTCGCCTTGACCCGGTCGATCTCGCCCTGCTCGAAGCGCGGTTCGCGCAGCAGGTCGCGGTACAGCGCCAGCGACGGCACCAGGTTTTCCTTCAACGCCGACAGGTCCACGCTCATCGAGTCCAGGCCGGCCGAGGCATCCAGGCTGGCGCCCAGCGCATCCGCCGCATCGGCGAAGGCCAGCGAGCCGAGCTTGCCGGCACCCTCGGTCATCAGGCTCATGGTGAAGTTGGCGGTGCCCGGTTTGCGGCCCTGGTCGGCACTGAAGCCGCCCGGGAACTGGTAGCTGAACTGCACCACCGGAATCTCATGGCGCTCGGCCAGGATCACCTGGGTACCGTTCTTCAGTGTCGCGCGCTGCAGCGCCGGGAACTTCAACTGCGGGAACTCGCGGGTCTGCGGCACGCCGGCCTTGCGGTCGACCTGCTCCGGCAGCGTGCTGTACTTCGGGTCCACCGCTGGCACGGTGAACGGCTTCGGCGCCTGGCTCGGATCTTCCTTCAGCGCCACGCGCTCACCCGGTGCGATCACCAGGGTGTGGCTGCCCTTGTCCAGCCACTGCGCGCCGAGCCGGCTCAGATCGGCGGCACTGGCCTTCTCGATGTTGGCCAGCGAGGTGCGGAAGCAGCCCGGGTCGCCGGTGAACACCGCACATTCTGCAAGGGCGTCGGCCTTGCCGCCGAAGCCACCGATGCGCTCGATGCCGCGGATGAAGCCGGCGCGGGCGCCGGTCTTGGCGCGCTCCAGTTCCGCGGCGGTCGGGCCCTGCTTGATCAGCCGGTCCAACTCCTCGTCGATGATCTTCTCGACCTTGGCCGGGTCCTGGCCCTGCTTGACCGTGGCCATGATCACGAAGTTGGAGCCCAGCTGTGACGTGGAGAGTCCGGCAGCAATGCTGTCCACCAGCTTGTCCTGGTGCTGCAGGCGCTGGCTCAGGCGCGAGGACTTGGCACCGCCCAGCACCTGCGCGAACAGCTGCAGCTGATCGACCTCGGTGGTGCCGACCTGCGGCACGTTCCAGGCGCGGTAGATACGCGCCTGCGGCACCTTGTCGGTCATCGTCTCGCGCGTATCGGCGCTGCGCTTGGCCACGTTCACCGCCGGCTGCGCCATGGTCGGGCCGGCCGGGATGCTGCCGAAGTACCTGGAGACCTTTTCCTTGGCGGTGGCCAGGTCGATGTCGCCGGCCAGCACCAGCACCGCGTTGTTCGGGCCGTACCAGGTGCGGAACCAGGTCTTCACGTCGTCCAGCGACGCCGCGTTCAGATCGTTCATCGAACCGATCACGCCGTGGTGGTACGGGTGGCCCACCGGATACAGCGCCTTGTTGAGCTGGTCCCAGGCCTGGCCGTAGGGCTGGTTCTCGCCTTGGCGCTTCTCGTTCTGCACCACGCCACGCTGCTCGTCCAGCGCCGCCTGGTCGATCGCACCGACCAGATGGCCCATGCGGTCCGATTCCATCCACAGTGCCATGTCCAGCGCGGTGGTCGGCACGTTCTCGAAGTAATTGGTGCGGTCGGTGTTGGTGGTGCCGTTCTGGTTGGTGGCACCCACCTGCTTGAACGGCTCGAAGAATTCGCCGTCGTGGTTTTCGCTGCCCTGGAACATCAGGTGTTCGAACAGGTGCGCGAAGCCGGTACGGCCTGCCGGCTCGTCCTTGCTGCCCACGTGGTACCAGACGTTGACCGCGACGATCGGCGCCTTGCGATCGGTGTGCACGATCACGCGCAGGCCGTTGGGCAGGGTGAACTGCTCGTACGGGATATCGACCTTGGCCGGTGCGGCCGGCTTGGCCGCCAGCGCATGGGAAGGCACAAGCGTGCCCAGGGCGGTGCTGAGGGCGACAGCCAGCAGTGCAGCGCGCGGGCGAAGGGCGAGAGACATATCCGGATCCTTGGTCACGAAGGTGAACCCCGATCCTAGCCTGCGCGCACAGCGGCCGGAATCGGCCAGCAGTCACTGGGGGTGTTTGCCTCCTTGCCCCTCCACCCCTGCTTTGCGGCCCGGGAGGGGCGGTCACAAGCGCCCGCAGGCAACGTCCGGACAGTGTCCGCGGCCCGAGGAATGGACAGGTGTCCGCCCACCGGACACTTCTCTACCCGAACAAACCCCTTCTAAATCAACAACTAAAAGTTGGCACGCGGATTGCTTGGTAGTTCCTGCGCCAGGAAGGGCTTCAGACGAAAGCTGACTGAAGACTGAACAAATGCAGGAAATCGGAAATTTTCCTTGCAAGCCCAGAATTGGTGTACTACCTTACTACCACACCACTGATCACCAACACTAAACAGGCCCCGTCATGAACGCCAAGACCATTGCCATCGCCATCGCCCTGATTGCCGGCACCGCGGTTGTTTCGTCGGTGCAGGCCTCCGAATCCATCAAGACGCTGTCCACCGTGCAGGTCCGCCCTGCCGCCGACCAGCTGGCCCAGCAGGCCTGGGAACAGGCCAGCGGCATCCCGACCCTGGCCACCGTGGAAGTGCGCCCGAGCGCCGACCAGCTGGCCGAGCGCAACGGCTACGTCGCCGCCCCGGTTGCGGCCGCGATGCCGATCACCACCCTGGCCTCGGTGGAAGTGCGCCCGAGCCTGGAACAGCGCGTCGCCCTGGCCGCCGAGCTGGAAGCCCAGCGCTACGCCGCGACCCTGGCTGCCGCCGCCACCAACGTCGCCAACTCGGTCATCGTCAACCTGCCGGCCCTGCAGGTGCGTCCGAGCGCCGCCGACCTGCAGGCCCTGGCCACCGAAACCGCCCAGGTCCTGCTGCGTCCGTAACCGGTGCCGCCCTGCCTCGCGCAGGGCGTGCGCCGTAAAGGCAGCCGCCGTCGCAGGTACACTGCGCCGATGAATGCCGCGCCCCAGTTCCACGTGATCCTGTTCCAACCGGAAATCCCGCCCAACACCGGCAATGTGATCCGGCTCTGTGCCAACACCGGCGCGCAGCTGCACCTGGTCGAGCCGCTTGGCTTCGCACTGGAAGACAAGCAGCTCAAGCGCGCCGGGCTGGACTACCACGAGTATTCACGCCTGCAGGTGCACCCCGACCTGGACACCGCGCTGGCGCGGATCGCACCGAATCGGTTGTTCGCACTCAGTACCCGCGCCAGCGTGCGCTACGACAGCGTGGCCTTTGAAGAGGGCGATGCCTTCCTGTTCGGGCCGGAAAGCCGTGGCCTGCCGCAGGACGTGCTCGATGCCCTGCCCGACGGCCGCCGCCTGCGCCTGCCGATGCGGCCGGGCAACCGCAGCCTCAATCTTTCCAACACCGTTGCGGTGGTGATGTACGAGGCGTGGCGGCAGCATGGGTTTGCCGGCGGCGCGTAGCGCCACGCGCCTCTCTTCTGCCTGATTGTTGCTGTGGCGGGCGCATGCGTTCATGGGCGTTACTTTTCTTTCCGCGCGGAAAGAAAAGTAACCAAAAGAAACGCGCCGCCATCCGCGAGCCGGTGCTGCGCACCGGTACCCTGCGCCCCTCTGCCCGCCGGGGGACGGCGCGGAACTCGCTGCGCTCAGACACCCGCGCCTCTTCGCCCCCGCCGGACCTGCGGTGCTCGGCTCGCTTCAAGGCGGACCCGACAGCCGCGCGGTACAGGCTGTCCTTGAACCCATCGCGGTCCGGTGCGCGGTTCGGCACACCGATCGCTCGCCTGCGAATACGCTACTGGACAATGCCGGCCAGCGGCCGGCACTACCGGTGCACTCAGAACGCGTTGATGCCGGTCAGTTCGCGGCCGATCACCAGCTGGTGCACGGTCTCGGTGCCTTCATAGGTGATCACCGATTCCAGGTTCAACGCGTGACGGATCGCCACGTGTTCGGTGGTGATGCCGGCCCCACCCAGCAGATCGCGACACTCGCGGGCGATGTCGATGGCCATGCGGCAGTTGTTCCACTTGGCCAGGCTGACCTGCTGCGGCTGCAGCTGGCCGGCTTCCTTCAGCCGGCCCAGCTGCAGCGCCAGCAGCTGTGCGGTGGTGATGCGGCGGGCCATCTCGGCCAGCTTGATCTGCGCGCTCTGCGTGGCCGCCAACGGGCGGCCGAACAGCACGCGCTCCTTGGCGTAGCCCAGCGCCTCATCCAGGCAGGCGATGGCCGCACCGATCGGGCCCCAGCTGATGCCATAACGGGCCTGGGTGAGGCAGCCCAGCGGTCCCTTCAGGCCCTTCACGTTGGGCAGGCGGTGGCTGTCGGGCACGCGCACGTCATCGAAGTACAGCGCGCCAGTGAGCGAGGCACGCAGGCTCATCTTGTGCTTGATTTCCTGGGTGCTGAAGCCGGCCATGCCCTTCTCCAGCACGAAGCCCTGGATCCCGTCCTCGGTCTGCGCCCAGACGATGGCCAGGTCGGCCACCGGGCCGCTGGTGATCCACATCTTGCTGCCGCTGATGCGCCAGTCGCTGCCGTCGCGCACGGCGCGGGTCTTCATGCTGGCAGGATCGGAACCCCCATGCGCCTCGGTCAGGCCGAAGCAGCCGATCAGCTCGCCGCGCGCCATCGCCGGCAGCCACTGCTGGCGCTGTTCCTCGCTGCCATAGGCGTAGATCGGGTACATGCACAGCGAGCTTTGCACCGAGACGAAACTGCGCAGGCCGGAATCGCCGCGCTCCAGCTCCTGGCAGATCAGGCCATAGCTGACCGCGCCGAGGCCACCGCCGCCGTACTCGGTCGGCAGCGTTGCGCCGAGCAGGCCCAGTGACGCGATCTCCGGCACCAGTTCAGACGGAAAACGGGCCTGGTCGAAGGCATCGCCGATGATCGGCAGCACGCGCTCGTTGGTGAAGCGGGCGACACTCTCCTGCACCGCACGCTCTTCCTCATTGAGCAGGGAACGGACATCGAACAGATCGTACGGATGCAAAGCCATGGCACTCACACGCAGTCAGGACCCGGCCATTGTCGGTCATCCGGGCAGCGCGTGCCGACAGGGTTGGCCCCCACCAGGGCTGAGGCACTACGCTGCGCTGCAGCAATCGTGCGGTGAACGGCGTCTATCTAGCTCGATCACGCGCGTCCCGGTACCCTGACACATTCAAACAACCGTTTCGCCCGTGGCCGCACGCGCGATTCCCAGGCACCGCCGGTGGCCCCGATGCCGGCCCTACCCACGAGTCATGCAATCGATGAGCGCTGAAGCCAACGCCCTGCCCCCGCGTGAAGTAATGGAGTTCGACGTGGTGATCGTCGGCGCCGGTCCTGCCGGCCTGGCCACCGCGATCCGCCTGCGCCAGCGCGCGATCGAAGCCGGTCGCGAGCTGTCGGTGTGCGTGCTGGAAAAGGGCTCCGAACCGGGCGCGCACGTGCTCTCCGGTGCGGTGATGGACCCGCGCGCACTGACCGAACTGTTCCCGGACTGGGCCGAACGCGGCGCACCGCTGAAGCAGAAGGTCACCCGCGACGAATTCCTGTTCCTCAGCGAGACCGGCGCACGCAGCACGCCCAACGCGCTGCTGCCGGAGTGCTTCCACAACGAAGGCAACTACATCATCAGCCTGGGCGAAGTGACCCGCTGGCTGGCGCAGCAGGCCGAGGCGCTGGAAGTGGCGATCTTCCCGGGCTTTGCCGCCGCCGAAGTGCTGTTCGGCGACAACGGTGAAGTGATCGGCGTGGCCACCGGCGACATGGGCATCGAGAAGGACGGCAGCATCGGCCCGGCCTTCGAGCGCGGCATGGCGCTGCACGCCAGGTACACGGTCTTCGCCGAAGGCGCGCGCGGCCACCTCGGCCGCCAGCTGATCGCCCGCTACAAACTGGACGAAGGCAAGGACCCGCAGGCCTACGGCATCGGCATCAAGGAACTGTGGCAGATCGACCCGGCCAGGCATGAGCCGGGGCTGGTGGTGCATGCGGCCGGCTGGCCGCTGGACAGCGACACCTACGGCGGCGCGTTTCTGTACCACGCCGACGGCGGCAAGGTCGCCATCGGCTACGTGGTCGGCCTGGACTACAGGAACCCATGGCTGAGCCCGTTCGAGGAGTTCCAGCGTTTCAAGACCCATCCCTCCATCCGCAAGCACCTGGAGGGCGGCACCCGCATCGGTTACGGCGCCCGTGCAATCACCGCCGGTGGCCTGCTGTCGCTGCCCAAGACGGTGTTCCCCGGGGGCGCGCTGGTCGGCTGCGAGGCCGGTTACCTCAACGCCAGCCGCATCAAGGGCAGCCACGCCGCGATCAAGACCGGCATGCTGTGCGCCGACGCCGCGTTCGACGCGCTGGCTGCTGATCGCCAGCACGATGAACTGAGCGCCTACCCGAAGGCGTTCGAAGCCAGCTGGCTGTTCACCGAACTGCAGCAGGCCAAGAACTTCAAGCAGTGGTTCAAGAAGGGCCAGACCGTGGCCACGCTGATGACCGGCGTGGAGCAGTGGCTGCTGCCCAAACTGGGCGTGCGCAACCCGCCGTGGACCCTGCATCGCACCCAGCCGGATCATGCCTGCCTGGAGCCGGCGGCCAAGCACACCCGCATTGCCTACCCGAAGCCGGATGGCGTGCTGACCTTCGACCGCCTCAGCTCGGTGTTCCTGAGCAGCACCAACCACGACGAGAACCAGCCCAGCCACCTCACGCTGAAGGACCCGAGCATTCCGGTGAAGGTGAACCTGGCCGAGTACGCCGGTCCGGAAGCGCGCTACTGCCCGGCCGGCGTGTACGAGTTCGTCGGCGAAGCCGACAGCGCGCGCCTGCAGATCAACGCGCAGAACTGCGTGCACTGCAAGACCTGCGACATCAAGGACCCCACCCAGAACATCGTGTGGGTGACCCCGCAGGGCGGCGGCGGCCCGAACTACTCGGGCATGTGATCGCCCCGGGCTGCGACCGCGTGTCGCAGCCCGGCGGCTCGACCGCACCGCTATCCTGCCGCCCATGCGCGCCGACCGCCTGCTCATCGCCATTGCCGTGTCCCTGCTCGCCACGGCCTGCCAGCGCCCGCCTGCTGCGCCCGCCACGCCCGAACAGGCCCGGCAGCAGGCCATGCAGCGCGCGTTCGAACTGTGCGCCGGTTGCCACACCGTGCAGCCCGGCGGCATCCACCGCTTCGGGCCGAACCTGCATGGCGTGATCGGCCGCCGCGCCGGCAGCTTGCCCGACTACGGCTATTCCGAGGGCATGCGCCGCGCCGACATCACCTGGAGCGCGCAGACCCTGGATGCCTTCCTGCAGTCGCCCACCCACGTGGTGCCCGGCACCCGCATGTACAACGCCTTTCCCAGCGCCGAACGCCGCGCGCTGGTGATCGCCTACCTGCAACAGCAGTCGGCTCAGTGAGCCAATCGCTGCAGCTGGTGCTGCAGCCGTGCCACGAACGCCGTTACAGCGGCGAACACCGGTGCCGGATCGGTCTCGCCCGCATCCTGCAGGCGCTCGACCAGTGCGTTGGCCTGCCCGGCCAGCACCGTCGCCCCAACCGCACCCATGCCGCCGGCCAGGCGATGCAGGTGCAGCGCCGCGGTTTCGCGGTCGCCGGCCTGGACGGCGCATTGCACGGTCGCCAGATCGCCCTCGCTGGCCTGCAACAGGCTGTCGTGCAGCTGCTCGGCCACCACGCGTGAGCCGAACCGCCGCTGCAGGCTGGCCAGATCAGGCAGCGTCCCGCCATCGTCGGCAGCGGGTCCGGCCTGCGGCTCCACAACCGATAGTCCCTGCGCCTGCGGCAACCAGCGCAGCAGCGCGGCGCGCAGGGTTGCCAGCGACAGCGGCTTGGACAGTACTTCGTCCATGCCGGCCTCGCGGCAGCGCCGTGCATCGTCGTCCAGTACGCTGGCGGTGAGCGCCAGTACGGTCAGCCGCGGCTGGCCGTTGCGACCCTCGCGTTCGCGCAGCAGGCGGGTGAAGGCGAAGCCATCCAGCACCGGCATCCGGCAATCGGTGATGACCAGATCGAACGGCTCCGACGCCAACCGGTCCAGCCCCTGCTGGCCATCGCCGACCAGCACATGCGGCACACCCAGCTGCTGCAGGCGCCAGGCCATCATCGCCTGGTTGGTCGGATGATCTTCGATCACCAGCACGCGTGCCTCGCGCAACGCCGGCGGCAGCAGCGCCGCCTGTTCCTCCTCGGCGGCAAGCGCTTCAACATCGCCACGGCCGGCTTCCACCAGCGACAGCCGCACCTCGGCGCGGGTACCCTCGCCCAGCGTGCTGTGCAGCTCCAGTTCGCCGTCCATCATCTGCACCAGGCGCTGGCAGATGCTCAGGCCCAAGCCGGTACCACCATGGTCACGCTGGATGTATGCACCGGCCTGGGTGAACGGCGCAAACAGGTGCTGCAACTGTTCCGGCGCGATTCCGATGCCGGTGTCGGTGACGCTCAGGCACAGCGGCTGGCTGCCGTCCTCGGCGGTCGGCCCCAGCACTTCCAGCTGCAACCGCACTTCGCCGCGCACGGTGAACTTGATGGCGTTGCTGAGCAGGTTGAACACGATCTGGCGCAGGCGCACGCCATCCACTTCGTGCGCCGCTGCCAGCTGTGGGTCGATCTGCACGTGCAGGTCCAGCCCACGTGCACTGGCCTGCGCCGACAGCAACCGGCACACGCTCTCCAGCAAGGGCCGCAGCGGCTGCGGCACCGGTTCCAGGCGCAGTGCGCCGGCCTCCAGCCGCGAGTAATCGAGAATATCGTCGAGGATCTGCCGCAGCATCTGCGCGGAATCCTCGATCACGTTGAGAATGCGCTGCTGCTCGGCATCCAGCGGCGAATGGGCCAGCACCTCAAGCATGCCCAGCACGCCGCTCATCGGCGTGCGGATCTCATGGCTCATGGTTGCCAGGAAACGCGACTTCGCCTCCGCGGCCTGTTCGGCCTCTGCCTTGGCCGCAGTCAGGGCCTCGGCCTGCGCACGCGCCTCGCTGACGTCCACCCAGTAACCACTCCAGATCACCGCGCCCGCTTCCGCAGCATAGGGATGGGCCTGGCTGCGCACCCAGCGCGCGCCGGTGCCTTCAGGACGCAGCCGGAACTCGAGAATGAGCGGCGCGAACTGCCGCGCCGCCTGCTCGACCGCATGCAGGATGTGCTCGCGGTCATCTTCCTCGATGCGCTCCAGCAGGCAGGTTGCATCCTGTTCGGCCTGCTGCCGGCTGATCCCGAACAACGCCTGCAGGTCACCGGCAATGAACGGGAAACTGAGGGTTCCGTCAGCCGCACGGCGTGCCTGATAGACCACGGCGGGCAGGTTGTCGGTGACTTCGGCCAGGCGCTGTTCCAGATGGCGACGCCCGGCTACCTCACGGCGCAGCCGCCAATGCCCGATGGCGTGCACCAGCAGCGCGGTAAGCAGCACCAGCAGCAGCGGCACGCCCCAGCGCGCCACGCGGGTCCACTCGAGGCCGTTGCGGTATTCGACGGCCAGCCAGTCGCCGCGCAGGGCTTCGCGCTTGCGTGGGGTCATCTGTAGCAGCAGGCGGTCGAAGGTGGTGGCCAGGGCGGCATGGCGACGCTCGACAGCCAGCACCAGCTGATCGTTGAAGCCGGCCGGTGCGGCCACCTGCAGGCGCCCCGGGAAGCGGTTGCGCAGCAGGTGGTCCACCACGGCCAGGTTGCCTATATAGGCGTCGGCGTCGCCATTGATCAGGCGCTGCAGGGCCTGTTCCGCGCTGCGCGCCGCGATGATCCGGGCCTGCGGTGCCTGCTGCAGCACATAACCACGCACGCGCTCCGGATCGGACAGCAGCACCCGCTTGCCCTGCAGGTCTGACAGGCCCAGCAGCGCCGGGCTATCGCGCCGGCTGACGATCACGTTCGGCACGCTGATGAAGGGCTGGCTGAACACCCAGTCCGGGCCCAGGTAGCGCGAATCGGCCGGAATGCCCATTACCGCCTGCAGCTCGCCGCGGCGCGCCTTCTCGCGCACTTCGTACCAGTCATGGCTGTTTTCCACCTGCAGGTTGGCGCCGGCCTGCAGCAGGCGGCGCAGGTATTCGCTGGCCAGGCCGCTGGGGTTGCCATCCTGGTCGGCGAACGACAGTGGCGCCGCGTTCGGCGCGAAGCCGATCCTCAACGGTTGCTCCAGTACCCGCTTCTCGGCCTGGCTCAGCGCCAGCTGTGCCGATGCCGACCATCGCGGAGGTGGCAGCCAGCGCTGCGCCAGCGCATCGCGCTGGGCCTGGCTGGTCGCGGCCAGCGCCAGGTCCAGCGCTTCGGCCAGTGGCTGCTTGCCGTTGGGAATGCCGAAGTGCAGTCGCTCCGGCGGGAGATCGCTGGGGCGCAGCAGCACGACGCCCTGCAGGTCCTCGCGGGCGATCAGTTCGGTGGCCACATAGGCATTGCCGATGTAAACGTCGGCCTTGTCGTCTCTGACCATCTCCAAGGCCGCCAACGAGTTGTTTGCGACAAGCTGGCGCGCATGCGGAAAGCGGGCGCGCACCTGGGGCCCGGTCAGGAAGTCCTGCTCGATCACCACCCGCAGTCCGTCCAGATCGGGATTGTCGGAGGCACGCAGGTCATCCGGGCGCCCCACCAGGGCCAGCGGGGCCTCGCCATAGGCGGCGGTGTAGACCATGCAGCGGGTGCGGTCGGCACTGAGCCCGACGTTCATCACCACATCAATCTCGCCACGACATGCCGCATCCAGCACGGATGTCCAGTCGGAGTAGCGCCTTGCCTCCACCTTCACGCCCAACTGACGGGCAAGAAGCGACAGATAATCCGGACCCAGGCCAACCTGTTGGCCATCACGGAGGGACTCGAACGGTGGCCAGCCACTGTCATACTGACCCACGACGATGATCGGATGGGCGGCCAGGTACTCGCGCTGCAGGGGGCTGAGCGGCAACGGCCCGGGCACCGCCTGCGCCAACGCTGCCGGCAGCGCCAGTACGACCAGCAGCAGGACCAGCCCGCGAACAGCCCAGCTACGCATCGGCGTCGATCTCCTAGAATCCTGCCAGGGACCGCGATGGTCGCGGCCCAGCCAGCCCGGTGGCCATACTAGAGCATGAGCTTGCGCATCATCATCGCAGACGACCACCCGGTGGTCCGTATCGGTACCCGCGCCGTCATCGAATCGAGCGGGGTGGGCCGCGTGGTCGGCGAAGCCGACAGCGCGCAGGCGCTGATGGCCCTGCTCGGCAGCCAGCCCTGCGACCTGCTGGTGACCGACTACTCCATGCCGGGCAGCCCGCAGGCCGACGGCTTCGCCATGATCGGCATGATCCGCCGCCGTCATCCAGACCTGCCGGTGCTGATGCTCAGCGTCTCCAGCAATCTGGCGATCCTGCGCATGGTGCTCGACAGCGGCGTGCTCGGCCTGGTCGACAAGAGTTCGTCGATGGACGAGCTGCCGCAGGCCATCCAGTCGGTCTACCGCGGCCAGCCCTACATCAGCCGCAGCCTGCGCGAGCGGGTCGAGGCTGCCGGCAGCTGGCGCATGCGCGAGGGTGACGGCAAGCCGCTGTCGCCACGCGAGGTGGAGGTGCTGCGGCTGCTCGGCACCGGCATGACCGTGAAGGAAATCTCGCTTCAGCTGCACAAGAGCGTCAGCACCATCAGCCGGCAGAAAGGTGATGCCATGCTCAAACTGGGCCTGAAGGGCGACGCCGAGCTGTTCGATTACCTGCGCGACGGCAAGATCTGAGAGCCAGATCGCACAGGAAGGGCATCTGGCACTGCCCTCTTTGACGGGCCGCCGATCTGTGCCAAGATGGTGGGGCATGAGTTCCCAATGCGAGGTCGAAGGAATCGACCGGCTCATGTCCTCGCTCCCGTCCCTGGTGGACGTGGCGCGGTTCCCTGCCGGCCGTCTGGCCCGGCAACGCTGACCATGGAGAGGCGCATGCAACATCCCCCCAAGCTACGCTGGACCCTGCCGTTGCGGCCTCTGCGCGCATTCGCGGCGTGCCTGCTCGTCTCTCTTTCCGCTGCCGCGTGCAGCGCCGCCGATCCGGTCCCCTCGTCCTCCCAGCCCGGCGCCCCTGCGCAGGCTGCCAATGCGCCCCGACAGGATGTTGCCACGATGCAGAACACCTCTCCCGACACCGCCGTTACCCCGCCCGACGCGCCGACCGTGATGTATTTCACCTATCAAGTGGATGGCGATGGCGCGACCTCCTATGAGGTCCAGAACGGCAGCGTGGCGACCTTCTGGTTCGGCCACACCTTCACTCTCGATGGCACTACGTACTACACGGGTTTCTCCTGGGATACCCGCGAGCACTACGGCAAGCCTGGCGAGCAGACGCAGGCCGGTCCGGACGACCGCGCCAACCTCGCCGAGGCCACCTTCGTGCTGGCCGGCACCGACGCGAAGAAGCCGTGGAAGTTCCGTGGCCAGGAATGGACCATCGGCGCACTGGGCGCGTACGACAAGGCCGACGACGTCGATACCCGGCGCAAGCCGCTTGAACATCGCACCGCCGACGGCCGCCTGCTGCTGGCGGTGCCGACCAGCAGCTTCGACCGCGGCGTCAGCAGCACCGGCTATGCGCTGCTGCTGTTCAACCCCAGGCGCAGCGAAGACGACGTGGACAGCAAGGTCTGGCGCTATGTCGGTACGGTGCGCACAGGCGAAGACAACAGCGCCGCCTGCGACGAAGGCAACGTGATGCCCTGCACCGGCAGCGACGGCGAACTGGCCTTCGCTGCCGATGGCAACGGCCTGCCGCGACTGACCGTGACCTTCAAGGGCACCACCCTCGAAGGCCCCGGCAGGACCCGCACCTTGGGTGCCGGTGACACCGTGCACTACACCTTCGACAGCGCGACCCAGCAGTACCTCGCGCGCTGAAAGCACCCGCCACGCGCGGGTTCCCTGTTGACCGACATGTTCTTGACTCACGGATGAGTCCGGTTGGCGATTCGCGGCATGCGCCGCTCCATCAACCCCGAGGAAAAACGTCATGGCACAGCATGACTACAGCAGAAAGGAAGTCCTGGACATCGTCGAGCAGGTCGCCAGGCAGAAGAGCATTCCGGTCGACGACTTCATGCGCTTCGCGTACATCGAGACCGGTGGCACGTTCAACGAGCGCGCCCACAACGCGTCATCCGGCGCCAAGGGCCTGTTCCAGTTCGTGCCCGGGTCCGCACGCCAGTACCACCTGACCGGCCACGAGTTCGACCCCACCCGCAACACCGAAGCGGCCGCGCAGATGTACCAGGACAACCTGGACTCGATGGCACGCCGCAACGAGCGCACCGGCCACCCGTACCTGTCCGGCGGCAGTACGCCGACCGGGCTGGACCTGTACCTGGCCCACCAGCAGGGCAGTGCCGGCTATGGCTCGGTGCAGACCGCCATTGCCACCGGCACCTTCGGCGTGGTCCGCAACAGCCACGGCGACGAGATCAACATGCGCCGCAACGTGCTGAACCAGATCGGGTCGGACGCGAAGGCGCTGACCGGCCACAGCCTGGCCGAAATGCGCGGCATGAACGATGGCGACCTGGCACGGGCCTTCTCCAGCTACTACATCCACAAGTACGCAGCGATCAGCATCCCGGAAAAGAACATCGAACCGCAGGCGGTGGCGCAGGGCCAGGGCCAGGCCCCGGCCGCGCCTGCACAGGCCAGCGCAGCCGTGGCGGCCGGTGCTGCCACGCTGGCGGCAACCGCGACAGCCGCTGCCGCGCCGAAACCGGGCATCGAACTGCAGGCCGCCTACGAGGCCGGCGTGAAGTACGACGATGTGAAGTACGCCATCAACATTCCGGGCCACCCGCTGTACGTACCGGGCAAGACCGGCAAGAACGTGGACCAGGGTTACATCGATTGCTCCGGCTGGGTCGGCACGCTGCAGAACCGGACCATGGACGAGATCAACCAGAAGGCCGGGCATGCGGTGTTCAGCAAGGCCGATCGCATCGACCTGGGCAACCTGGGTTCCGGCGGCATCGTGCGCAAGGCATTCGACCAGTCCGGCGTGCTGCTTGACCGCGACGCGATCCTCAAGCCCGGTGCGCTGAAGGAAGGCATGATCATCGGCCTGGATACGGCCAGGACCCGCCATGAACACTGGAACGGCATCGACCACATCGTGATGGTGGTGCGCGACCCGAATACCGACAAGCTGCTGATCAGCCAGTCCACCGGCAGCAAGGGCGTGCACACCATGCCGGTGGAGGACTACCTCAAGCAGGTGAAGGACCACCCGCACTGGAAGCTGTTCGCGTCCGATCCATTGTCCAAGGCCCGTGACCTGCTGGAAAACCGCACCCAGTCGCACGAGCAGACCCAGGGCAAGGCCAACGCCGAGCACAAGGCGGCCGCCACCCCGCACGCCGAACTGTACAAGCAGGGCGCACACAGCGAGGGCGTGCGCAAGGTGCAGGAGCAGCTGGGCCACCTGGGCTACGTCGGCGCCGACGGCAAGCCACTGGTCGAGGATGGCCGCTTCGGCCGCAACACCGACGCGGCAGTGCGCCAGCTGCAGAAGGACAACGGCCTGGTCGTCGACGGCATCGTCGGTCCGAAGACGCTGGAAGCGATCAAGGAAGCACGCGAACGGCCCTTGCTGAACGACGAGCGGCACCCACGCAATCCGATGTACCTGCAGGCCACCGAAGGCCTGGAGCGGCTGCCGGCAGGTACCTTCAAGGATCGCCACGCGCTGGAAAGCGCCGCCGCGGCCCTGACCAAGGAGGCGCATGCCGCCGGCCTGCAACGCATCGACACGGTGGTGCCGAGCCCGAACGGTGAGCGCCTGTTCGCCGTGCAGGGCACGATCGGTGACCCGGCGGCCAGCCGCGTGGCGGTGGAGACCCGTGCCGCCAGCGAGCAGAGCCTGGCGCTCAGCAGTGGTGCCGTGCAGGGCGCCCCAAACGTGCTGCACCAACAGCAGGATGCCCAGCAGGAGCAGGCCCGGCAGGCACAGAAGGCGATGGGCGTCTAAGCCCGCAGCGCCTTGGGAGAGAAGGGAGGGCCACGTCCGCGTGGCCTTTTCCCTTTCTGCCAGCTGAGCGGCCGAGGCCGCTTTCAGCCTTGCTTCATGCCGCCTGCCGCTAGATGAATGCGCAAGCCGCACGGTGGACCAGGCAATGTTCCGGCAATGTTGGAACGCCAGCGTGGACACCACGGCAGCCGGGGCGCCCGCGCCCTCCCTGCCCAGCGTGGCATGCACCTCACAGGAGAACGAACATGCTCAGTACTTCCACACTCAGCTTCCGTGGTCTGGCGATGGCTCTGGCACTGGTGGCCGGTGTCGCCGTGGTCAGCGATGCCAGCGCGATGTCGAGGAAGGACAAGCGCACCCTGGTCGGCGCCGTGGTCGGTGGCGTGGCCGGCAACCTGCTCTCCAACGGTGATCCTGCCGCCACCGTGGGCGGCGCCGTGGCCGGCGGCGCGATCGGCAACCTGACCACCTCCGACCGCCGCGACCGTCGTTACTACGACAATCGCCGTTACGACGACCGCTACGATCGCCGTTACGACCGTGGCTACTACCGCAGCGGCTACTACGACCGCGGTGACGACCGTCGCTGGCAGCGCGAGCGCTACTACGACAACCGCTACTACCACGACCGCGGCCGCCATCGCGGCTGGTAGGCAGCGCGGCGGCATCACCGCAGCTGATGCACGGACGGGCGGGTCGATGACCCGCCCGTTTGCGTTGGCCGCGTGCATGGCGTTGAATGCGCAGCCTTGGATGTGACTTTCCCCACCGGGGCTGCGGCATGAATTCTTCTTCCCACCGCGTGCAGGGCCTCAACAACGACGAGGTCGCTGCCGACTGGCCACCGATCAGCGCGGCGGACATCGCGTGGCTGCGCCAGCGTTACCCGCAGCTGGGCGAGCACAGCCAACCGCGCTGGCACAGCCCCCGACCGCTGTCGGCCGCCGCCATCGTCGACGGCGTGGACGGCGCGCTGTTCATCAAGCGCCACCACCACAGCGTGCGCAGTGCGGCCTGCCTGGAAGAAGAACACCACTTCATCGCCCATCTCGCCGCAGCGGGCGTGCCGGTGGTGCAGGTGCTGCCAGCGGCCGATGGCCACAGCGCCGTCGAGCATGGCGAATGGACCTTCGAGCTGCATGCGGTTGGCGTCGGTGAGGACCTGTATCGCGACGCGGTGTCGTGGTCGCTGCTGACCGATATCGCGCAGGCCCGTGAAGCCGGACGCGCACTCGCACAGCTGCACCGTGCCGCAGCCAGCTACCACGCGCCCCAGCGCAGCACCCATGTGCTGGTCGCGCGCGACGATCTGATCCGCGCCGACGATCCGGTCGCGGCCATCAAGGCAGGACTGCACGAGCGCCCCGGGCTGGCCCGCTATCTCGCGCGCATTCCGTGGGAAGCGCAGCTGCAGCGTGACGTGTTGCCGTGGCATGCCGGCCTGGCCAAGCGCCTGCGCGACGAGCCGCGGCTGTGGGCCCACAACGACTGGCATGTGTCCAACCTGCTGTGGCGCGATGGGCAGATCAGCACCGTGCTGGATTTCGGCCTCGCCTCGCCCACCAGCGCACTGTTCGACCTCGCCACCGCGATCGAGCGCAACGCGGTGGCGTGGCTGGAGCTGGAGCGCGGCATGGAGGCGGTGCGCATCGATATCGCGCTGGCCCTGCTCGACGGCTACCGCCAGGTACTGCCGCTGTCGGCGGCACGCGTGCACCTGCTGGCCGACCTGCTGCCGATGGTCCATTTCGACTTCGCACTGTCCGAAGTGGAGTACTTCGAAGGTGTCACCGGCTCGACCGCGAATGCCGACGTGGCGTGGCAGCCCTTCATGCTGGGGCACCCGGCGTGGTTCCACAGCGCGCCGGGACACGCACTGCTGCAGGCCCTGCACGCGGCAGCCTGAAGGGCGCCGGCTCGCAAATCCGTACCATTTGTAGTGAAATGGTCACCTGAAGCGGGGGTGCCTGGATCTGCCAGGCTGAGAGAGTCCCTTGGAACCTGATCCGGTTTGCACCGGCGTAGGGAGCTTTGAGCCGCAGCCACACCCCCGTCATGGGCCGGTGCACCTGCGCGCCGTCGCTTCGTCTCCCTTGTTGTCCGAAGACGAATCGAATGAACCGCTGCCTGCGCCCCACCCTGCTCTCCCTCGCCCTCTGCGCCGCGCTGCCGCTGCACGCCAGCGAGGCCGAAGCGTCCCCCGATGCGGCTGCCACCGGCGCCGAGCATTCGCCGACCGAACTGGCAGCGGTGCGCGTGCAGGCCGGCAAACCGAAAGCCGATACCTCGCGCGTGAACGCCTTCGGTGGCGGCAGCTGGAAGGACACGCCGGCCTCGGTGAACGTGCTCGAGCGCGACTATCTCGACCGTCGCCAGGTACGTTCGCTGTCCGAGCTGGCCAGCAACGATGCCTCGCTGGGTGATGCGTATGCACCTGTGGGCTACTACCAGAACATCGCCATCCGTGGCTTCGCGCTGGACGCCGCCACCGGCTACCGCTTCAACGGCCTGTCCATCGCCGGCGAACAGCGCCTGGCGCTGGAGAACGTGCAGTCGGTTGAGATCCTCAAGGGTGAAGCCGGCCTGGCCGCAGGCGTGATGGCACCGGGTGGCATCATCAACTACATCGGCAAGCGCCCGGCCGAAGTGCGCACCGCCACGCTCGGCACCGATTCGGAAGGCTCGCGCTACGTCGCCGTCGATGTCGGCCACTGGATCACCCCGCGCTTCGGCCTGCGCCTGAATGCCGCGTGGGATTCCAGCAATTCCTATGTCGAGCACGCGGATGGCCGCCGCAATTTCTACTCGCTCGCGGCCGACTGGCTGATCGGCGAACGCGGCAAGCTGGAGGTGGACGCCAATTACCAGACCAGTTCGCAACGTTCGGTGTCCGGCTACCAGCTGCTGGGCGCGCGTGACCTGCCGCGCGGCGTCGACCGCGAGCACCTGCTCGGCTACCAGCCGTGGCAGCGCCCGGTGGATATTGCCAGCACCAACATCACCGCGCTGCACACCTACGATTTCAACGACGCCTGGCAGTCCCGCGTGTCGGTCGGCCACAGCCGGTCGGTGATCGATGACAACGTCGCCTTCGCCTACGGTTGCTACTACGCCACGCAGTGCGCCGACGGCAGCGTGCCGGGCAACTACTTCGCACCCAATGGCGACTACGACGTCTACGACTACCGCAGCCCGGACGACACCCGCCGCAACCAGCAGGCCCGTGCCGAGCTGCGCGGCCGTTTCGAGACCGGCAGCGTCGGCCATGAGCTGACCCTCGGTGCCGACTACTTCCGCCGCACCGTGGACAAGCGCCCCAGCGTCAACGAGTACGTCGGCACCACCAACATCCACGACGCACCGGTGCCGGTGTTCGCGCCGTCGCCGAAGATGCCGGGCCCGTCCGCACGTCGCCTGGACAGCCGCCAGACCGCGTTCTTCGCGCTGGACCGGATGAGCTTCGGCGATGACTGGCAGTGGCTGGCGGGTGGCCGCTTCGTGCGCCTGGACGAGCGTGCCTACGACAAGCGTGGCACCCCGCAGCGGCACAGCCGCCTGTCGCGCTTCCTGCCGCAGACCGCCGTGGTGTGGAAGGCCACCGACCAGCTCAATGCCTATGCCAGCTACGTGCGCGGCATTTCGTTGGGCCAGGAAGCGCCGTTCTGGACCAGCAACGCCGACACCTTCCTGCCGTCGGTGCAGTCGCGGCAGCTGGAAGTGGGCGTGAAGTACGTGCCGGTCGAAGCACTGACGCTGGGCGCGGCGGTATTCCGCATTTCGCAGCCGTACCAGTACGCCAGGCCGGACAACAGCGACGTGGGCTACACCTTCGTCGAGGAAGGCACCCAGACCCACACCGGCCTGGAGCTGACCGCCAACGGCCAGCTGACCGACGCATTGCAGATCGTGGCCAGTGCCAGCGTGCTGCAGGCGCGTGCGCGCGACACCGGCACGCCGGCTTATGAAGGCCATCAGCTGGTGAATGTGCCGAAGGTGCGGGCCAGCGTGCATGTGGCCTATGCGCTGCCGTTCGTGCAGGGCCTGGATGTCACTGGCGGCTGGCGCTATGCCGGTGCCAACGTCGCACGTGCCGACGGCGGCGTGCGCGCACCGGACTACTCGGTGTTCGACGCTGGTCTGCGCTTCCAGCATCGCCTGCACGAGCGTGCGGTGACCTGGAACCTGTCGGTGGACAACGTGTTCAACCGCTTCTACTGGCGCGATACCGGCAGCAGCGGCGGTGACTACTACCTGTTCCCCGGCGCACCGCGACAGGCCCGCCTGTCGGTGACGTTCGCGCTGTGAGCGGCGTGATGCTCGAGTGGACCGCCGCACTGTGCAGCATCCTTGGCGTCTGGCTGATGGCCCGGCGCCGGCTGGTGGCGTGGCCGGTGGGCCTGCTGTCGGTGACGCTGTACGGGCTGGTATTCGCCGAGGCCAAGCTGTACTCGGACACCCTGCTGCAGGTCGCCTTCGGTGGCTTCCTGGTCTACGGCTGGCTCAACTGGCGGCAGCATGCCGCCGATGAGGGCAGCATCCGCATCGTGCCGCTGGCGCGCGGCAAGCTGCTGCGCGACCTGGCCATCGGCCTGTGTGGTGGCGTGGCGCTGGGTGCAGCCATGCACAGCTTCACTGATGCCGCCATGCCGTGGTTGGACGCGCTGCTGACCGGCCTGAGCCTGGTCGGGCAGTGGTGGCAGGCGCGCCGCCACGTGGCCTGCTGGTGGGTGTGGATCGCGGTGGACGTGGTCTACGTGGGTGCGTACCTGTTCAAGTCGCTGCACGTGACCGCCGCGCTGTACGTGTTCTTCCTCGGCCTGGCCGTGTTTGGCCTGCGCGCATGGAGCGCCGCCGCGCGCGAGCCACAGGTGGCAACGCACTAGAGCCACGCCATGCGGCGCGCGCCTGCCGACCAAGGTCGGCATCTACCCACCACATCCACGCATGGCGTGGATCTACTTCGGCACCAGCCCCAGCCGCAGCGGCTGGCGCATGTCGGCCGGCGGGGCTGCCTGCAACGGCGCGCCCTGCAGCGTCGCGCGCAGGTCGGCGTCGACCTGGGCATCGCCCAGGCTGTCGAATTCCAGCTTCGAGATGCGGCCATCCGCCGCGATCCACACGCTCACCGGCAGCGGCGTCGGTGCGTCCGGATGTGCCTGCAGCCATTCCAGCACGCGCTGCGCCTGCGGGTCCTGCTCCTGCTGCAGGCGCTGCTGCAGCTGGCCACCGACCGCAGCGGCGTAGGCCATCCAATGCGCAGGGGCTTCCTGCGCGGACACCGCCGCGCTCCCCAGTACCAGCGCACCGAACACCGCGGCCAGCGGCCGCCACCAGCGGCGTGCACCGGTTGTGTTCCTTGCCATCGCCATCGTCCGCCCCTGCGCTCTCATCCAACGGCTGATGGTCGGGGCGGTAGATGACAGGCAGATGGCGGCACAGTAGAGCCACGCCATGCGTGGCTGCTACGGGCAACGTGCGTACCATCCACGCGTGGCGTGGATCTACTGGAACAGAGCGGCCAGTAGCATGCGCAAGGACGAGAGCCGCGATCAGTCGCCCAGATCGGCCAGCACTTTGCGCGAGGGCGCGAAGAAGGTCACGCCGGTGGTGGCGGTGGAGAAATCGAGGATGCGGTCGTGCAGCGGCGCGGGATTGCCGATGAACATGCGCTCGAGCATCTTCTCGATCACCCACAGGCGGCGTGTGTAGCCGATGAAGTAGGTGCCGTATTCGCCGCGGCCCGGGTTGGCGAACGGCATGTTGTCGCGCAGGATCTCATGCTCGCCGTCGGCGTCCTCGATGGTGCACAAGGTCTTGTGCGATTTCTGCGCATCGGCCGGTGCATCGTCCAGCTCGATGTTGTCGTGCTTGGTGCGGCCGATGATCGCTTCCTGCGCTTCGGTCTTCTGTGCGCGCCAGGCATCGAGGTTGTGCAGGTACTTCTGCACCACCACATAGCTGCCACCGGCATGTTCGGGATCTTCCTCGCCCACGATCGTGGCCTCCGGCAACGACAGCCCTTCCGGATTGGCGGTGCCGTCGACGAAATCGAGCAGGTCGCGGCCATCGAAATAGCGGAAACCGGCTACGTCATCGACCGCTTCCACCGCATCGCCGAAGGCCATCAGCAGGTTGCGCTCGAACGCCACGATCAGGTCCATGGTGCGTGCACGGATGTGGTACAGCAGGTCACCCGGCGTGGACACGGCGGTGTGGGTGGCGCCCTTGATCTCACGGAACGGCTTCAGCTCGCGCGGCGGCGTGGTGCCCACCAGCGGCTGCCACACACGGTGGCCGATGGCCACGTTGCAGGTGAAGGTGCGTTCGATCTCGCGGATGGCGGTGTTCTTGATCAGGTCGTCGGTGCTGGCCAGCACCTCGCGCGCCCTGGCGATCGACGCCTCATCATCCTTCACCTTCAGCACCAGGAACGCCGCCGAATGGGTCAGTGGCGCGGTGATCTGCTGCGGCTCATTGTCGAGCGTGTGGTTGACGGCGGTGATCTGGGCGGGCTGGGTGTTCACGGTATTCCTGCGGGCTTGAGGCGGGCGCGTCGCGTGTGGCGATGTGCGGGCGATCATAGCGGAACCGCCTGACCGGGGACGGAGCGGTTCTCGTTCCGTCCACCGGCAATGGTACGAAGACTCAATCCAGATCGCTCCACACCGCCAGCTCGTAGCCATCCAGGTCGCGGAAGTGGAAGCGGCGGCCGCCGGGGAATGCGAACACCGCCCGCACCACCTCGCCACCGGCAGCGACTACGCGCTGCTGCGCGTCGGACAGGTCCGCGCAATACACGATCACCAGCGGCCCTCCGTGGACACGCACCGGCACGTCGGCCACGAAGCCGCCCTTCAGGCGGCCATCGTCGAATTCGGTGTAGGCCGGGCCATAGTCGGTGAAGTGCCAACCGAACACCTCGCCGTAGAAGCGTTTGCTGCGGGCAATGTCGGCGACGTTGAATTCGATGTTGTCGATGCGGCGTTCGGCATCGTGGGGGGCGACGTGGCTCATGGCGTGGCTCCGTGGTGGGAGCCCCAGCTTCAATCAACGTGGCATCGCGGTCTTGAACGAAACGGCCATCATTGGCCCCATTCCAGGCGCAGCTCGCGTGCTGTCATGCTGGCAAGCTCACGTGCCTCGCGGCTGAGGTGCGCCTGGTCGGCATAGCCGGCCTCGGCGGCCAGCATCGCCAGGGAGTGCTGCGGCAGCGCGCGGCTGTGGCGCAGAAAACGTTGCAGCCGCAGGATCCGTTCCAGCGTCTTGGCGCCGTAGCCGAACTGCGACTGGCTGAAGCGCCGCAGGCTGCGCGGGCTCAGGCCGACGTGCGCCGCGAGCGTGTCCAGCGTGGCGTGGCCGGCGGCGAGCGCCTGGAACAGGGCATGTGCGCGCTTGGCGGGGGTGTCGAGCGCGGCCGCACCCATATGCTGTTGCAGGCAGTGCGCCATTCGCTGCAGGCGCTGTGCAGGCGCGGTGTCGCCGATGGAGGCCGCCGCCTTGTTCGCCCACGCGCCCTTCAGGTCAGCCAGGGGCACGGCCTGGCCGATGATCCCGGCCAGGGGCAGGCCCAGCGCGGCCAGTGCCTGGCCGGGACGGAAACGTGCGCCCAGCACCTGCGCACCGGGTGCCAGCCCCGGGTGCGCGGCCACGCGGTCCGGCCCGACCACGAACAGCACGCCGTCGCGCCAGAGAATGTCCACGCAACCGTCAGGCAGTACGGTGACGTGCCCATCGGCATCGGCAGGAAGCTGGCTCTGCCACAGCTGTCCAAAGTGGCCACGCAGCGGCGCGGGTGCCAGATGCTCCTGGTAGGCCGTGCCAGTACCTGCGAGGGAGGAAGGGTCGCCCATGCCGCATTGTGGCGTCACAGGGCCCATAAAAGTGAAGCCCGGCGCGAGGCCGGGCTTCGGTTGGCGTGTGGGAGAGAGAGAGAGAGAGTCACACGCCAGCACAACACGCACTAACGACAGGCGTTTGTTACCAGGTGAAGCGCGGGCCCACGAACCACTCGCGGTCGCCAGCCTTGGCCAGCTTCACTTCGCCGCTCAGGCCCCAGTTCTGGTTGAACTTGGCGGTGGCGCCGACACGGCCGTAGAACTCGCCGTCCGGGTTGTAACCGTGCTTCTTGCTGAAATCTTCGTAGCCGGCCATCACGTAGCCTTCCACGTACGGGTTGAACGCGGTGCGCACGCCCACTTCGGTGGAGTAACCGTTGAAGTCCAGGCCGCGCTTCTCGTCGTACTTCTGGTACGCAACACGGGCCACCAGGTCGGTGTTCGGTGCGATGCCGTAGTTGTAGCCGACACCCAGGCGCCACTGGTCGACGTCATTCTTGAACTTGTCGGTTTCCTGGGCGCTGTAGTCGCCAAAGACGTGGAAGTTCGGGTGCACCGCAACGGAACCCTTCACCTTCCAGCCATCGGCGTCGCCGCCCTTGGCGTCGGTGTTCACGTAGCCGCCTTCAACGTAGTTGTACGACAGGCCGTCGGTTGCCGATGCAGCGAATGGCAGGGCAGCCAGAAGGCCCAGAGCGAGCAGCGAATTCTTGTTCATCGGGACACACCTTTAATTATTTTGGTTTCGTCGGCCGCCTCCCGGGAGGGGGAGAGAGAGGAGGCGATCGACAGGTGTGAATTATCCGTTAGGGGGTCTAATCAACCCTGAATATTGAACTGACTGGTATATAAATGTGGGCAACGTTCAGGGAACTCCGCATGCCGCACACATCCGCCGCGTCACTGCTGTTGCGGGGACGTGCCCGCCGTAGGGTGCGCGAACTGCTGCTCATCATCCTTGCGATGATGCTGCAGGCGGCCGAGCGCAGCCAGCCTCCTGCGCGCATCGTGATTCAGACGGACGATGTCACGCGTTTCTTCCATGTGCTGGATGCCAGCGCTGGAAAGCCGAGTGCCGACGATCTGCAGCGCGGCTATCTGGATGCTGGCACAGACGCTCTGCGCAGCTTCACCGACAGCCGTATCGGCTCGATGGAGCGGCTGGCCAGGGCCATCCAGGACACGCCGGCATTGTTTGCGAAAGCGAGAACCTGCGCGACAGCATTGCCATCGATCCGCATGCGCGTCGCCGCTGCCGTCGATCAGCTGGGCACCTTGTTGCCGTCTGCGGCGCTTTCGCCGGTCACCGTACTGGTGGGCCGCGGCAACAGTGGTGGCGTGACCGCCGAAGCAGGCGTGGTCATTGGACTGCAAGCGCTGTGCGACGCCGACTGGATGAGGCCGATGTCGGCGACCGTTTCGTGCACCTGATTGCCCATGAGTACGTGCACGAGCAACAGCCAGGTGCACGCGTGGAAGTCGAGCAGCCCACCCTGCTCTATCAGGCGCTGCTGGAAGCCAGCCGGTGGCGGCCCGCGTGCGCTGGCATCGAGGCGGTGCCGACGGGCTTTCGATGAAATCCGCTTCATGCTGATGAATACGTGCTTCTGAACAGGCACAAGGCAAGCCGGCCGATGCACGTCCGCCCGCGTGATCCTGCTTGTTAAGTTTTGTTGATCGAACGTCTTCACAGCGCTTCCACGTCTTCCAATTCCAGCTGAAAGCACGGGCTAGCGCCGGGAACAAACGCCGCTATATTCCAGCTTCCCCAGACGAAGGAGGGAGTTGGAAATGAAACTGACCAAGCAGCACATCAACGCAGCACGCGCCATCACCGTCGCCATCGTGGCCACCGTAAGCCTCGGCGCTTGCGCCACCTACAAGGACGAGTTCGCAACCATCAACTCGCGCCTCGATCAGCTCGACGTAAAGGTGCAGGGCGCTGCCCAGAGTGCCGAGTCCGCCAACCAGTCGGCGCAGCAGGCCAACCAGCGTCTGGACCAGATCGAAGGCCGCGTACAGCAGCTTGAAAGGGCACCGGCCGGTCGCAAGCCGCGCGGCTGATAGCTCTCTCACCCTTTGAATTGATCCACCTCTGTATCGGGAACCAGTGGCCTTCGCCGGCCACTGGCATCCTTCCACCCAGAATTGCATTGCAAGGAGCCGTCCCATTCGTACCTCCTCCTCCCCTGCACGCCGCGTCTTCCATGCCGCACTGGCGTTGGCACTGGCCGTTGCGTGCAGCGGCGCAGCCAGCGCCAAGGGCAAGGACAAGGAAGCGCCTGAACAACGCATTGCCGCCGTTGATGAACTTCCGCCCGACCAGAGCGTGTCCGAAACAGTGATCGAGCTGGCCGGCTGGGTGGTCGCCAGCAAGGACAACCAGGGCTATCCGTTTGCGGTCATGGACAAGGCGGCGGCGCAGGTTCTGGTCTTCGGCGGTGACGGCAAGCTGCGCGGCGCAGCACCGGCGCTGTTTGGGTCGGCGATCGGCGACCACTCCGCACCGGGCGTCGCCAAGCTCGCACTGAGCGCAATTCCCGGCCACGACCGCACCACGCCTGCCGGCCGCTTCATTGGCGGTTACGGCCCGTCCGACGATGCCGGACGCGTGCTGTGGGTGGACTACGATTCCGCGGTTTCAATGCACCCGCTGCCGCCGGGCAGCCCGAAGGAAAAGCGTGCCGAACGACTGGCATCGCCCACGCCGGACGACAACCGCGTCACCCACGGTTGCATCAACGTTTCGCCTGCGTTCTACGAGCAGATCGTGCACTCCACGTTCGAGAAGGGCGGTGTGTTCTACATCCTGCCGGACAAGGATTCGATCGCGAAGACCTTCCCGGAGTTCGCACAGAGCCGTGGGAATGCGAAGGAAGAAGACGAGAAGGGCGCGCGGCGCGCGAGCAAATAGAGCGCGTTTGCGTAGCGGAACTCAGGAGGCGGTAGCGCCAGCAGCCTGCGCCAATGCGGCCGCGAGCGCGTCGCCCTTCCTCTCGCTGTAGCGGTCCACCAGGTAGTCCGACCGGCCACGCGTCAGCAGCGTGAACTTCACCAGCTCTTCCATCACGTCCACCACCCGGTCGTAGTACGGCGAGGGTTTCATCCGGCCGTCGTCATCGAATTCCTGCCAGACCTTGGCCACCGATGACTGGTTGGGGATAGTCAGCATGCGCATCCAGCGACCGAGCACGCGCAACGTGTTGACGGTGTTGAACGACTGCGAGCCGCCGCTCACCTGCATCACCGCCAGCGTCCTGCCCTGCGTGGGCCGCACGCTGCCATCTTCCAGCGGCAACCAGTCGATCTGGTTCTTGAACACGCCGGTGACCGTGCCGTGCCGCTCGGGGCTGACCCAGACCTGGCCTTCCGACCACTGCGACCACGCACGCAACCGCTGCACTTCAGGGTGGCTCGTGTCCACGCTGTCCAGCATGGGCAGCGCATGCGGATCGAACATGCGGGTTTCGCACCCCAGATGGCGCAGCAATCGCTCGGCTTCGAGCGCCAGCTTGCGGCTGAAGGACTGCGGCCGCAGCGAGCCGTAGAGCAGGAGAATGCGTGGCGCCCCAGATCTGCCGCGGCGAGCTTGTGATGATTGGGCTGGGGCAATGACGATTCCACCAGATTGGGCAGGTCAGGGCTTGTGATTGGCTTATTCATTCGATTATTCTAGAAATATGGAAACGTTAAATGCAATCACCGCCCTCACCGCGCTCGGTCATGCCACCCGCCTGGCTTCTTTCCGCCTGCTGGTGGAGGCTGGCCCGGCAGGGCGCATGGCGGGCGACATCGCCACGGCCCTGCAGGTGCCCCCAGCCACGCTCAGCTTCCACCTGAAGGAGCTGGTGCAGGCCGGGCTGGTGGAGAGCGAAAGCCAGGGCCGCCATGTCTGCTATCGCGCCAACTTCGATGCGATGAACGGCTTGATCCAGTACCTGACGCACAATTGCTGCGCGGGTTCGCTGGACCAGCAGTGCGCGGTAAGCGAACCGGCCTGCAGGTGCTGAGATGAAGCCAGACCCCGTGATTCGTGCCGGCACACGCGACGACCTGTCCTGCATCCGAGACCTTCTGCAGCGGGCGCAGTTGCCCGTGGCCGATCTGGAAAGCAGCGAGGTCGTGTTTCTCGTCGCAGACCTCGACGGCGTCCCCGTGGGCGCCGTTGGATTGCAGGTTTTCGGCGCCTCGGCGCTGCTCCGCTCCCTGGTGGTGTCTGATGACCGACGCGGCACCGGCCTTGGACGCGCATTGCTGGCAGCGGCCGAAGAGATGGCCCACCGTATGCAGGTCAGGGAACTGGTGCTGCTGACAACATCGGCAGGCTCGTGGTTCGCGCGGCACGGCTATGCCGGATGCGATCGCGCGCAGATAGCGGAGGCGATCCGCAGCTCTGCCGAGTTCACCCGTCTCTGTCCGGGCAGCGCGCTTTGCATGTCCAAGCCACTCACTGACCACGGAAGCCACATGACCCGTAATGTCCTGTTCCTCTGCACCGGCAACAGCGCCCGCAGCGTGCTTGCTGAAGCCACCCTGCGCGCCTGGGGCGGCGATCGCTTCAGCGCATTCAGTGCGGGCAGCCAGCCCACTGGCCAGATCAACCCCTTCGCGCTGGCCCAGTTGCAGGCCGAAGAAATGCCCATTGAAGGGCTGCGCAGCAAGTCGTGGGATGAGTTCGTGGGTGCAGCCCCGATGGACCTGGTGATCACCGTATGCGACTCAGCCGCAGCGGAGGCCTGCCCGGTGGTGTTCGGTGATTTCATCCGCGGCCACTGGGGCCTGCCCGATCCGGCGGCCGTAGCGGGTAGCGATGCCGACAAGGTCGCGGCATTCGCGCAGGCCCATGCCATCGTGAAGCTGCGACTGCGTGCATTGCTCGCCTTGCCTGACTCATTGTGGTTCGACCGCGAAGCGCTGCAGCACGCGCTGGATCAGATTGGACAGTTGCAGCCGACCGACAGCATGCCGTGACTTCCCGCATGAATCTGTTCGAACGCCACCTGACGCTTTGGGTCGGGCTTTGCATTGCGGTCGGCACGCTGCTGGGCCACTTCCTACCCGGTGCTTTTGCCGCGCTGGCATCCGCAGAGATCGCCAAGGTCAACCTGCCGGTTGCGGTACTGATCTGGCTGATGATCATCCCGATGCTGCTGAAGGTCGACTTCACTGCGATGCGCCAGTTGCAGCAGCACTGGAAGGGCATCGGCGTGACGCTGTTCATCAACTGGGCGGTGAAGCCGTTCTCAATGGCGCTGCTGGGCTGGCTGTTCCTGCGCCATGCCTTCGCCGACTGGTTGCCCGCAGCACAGATCGATAGCTACATCGCCGGGCTGATCCTGCTGGCGGCCGCGCCCTGCACCGCCATGGTGTTCGTCTGGAGCAACCTGTGCCGTGGCGATGCCAACTTCACCCTGAGCCAGGTGGCGTTGAACGACGCGATCATGGTGGTGGCCTACGCGCCGGTGGTTGCACTGCTGCTGGGCCTGTCGGCGATCACCGTGCCGTGGGATACCCTGCTGCTGTCCGTTGGCCTCTACATCGTGGTGCCGGTGCTGCTGGCTGCGTTGCTGCGGCGCTGGATCCTGATGCATCGTGGCGAGGCGGCGTTGCAGCGGGTGCTTCGCCATCTGGGGCCCGTCTCGTTGTGCGCGCTGCTGCTCACACTGGTGCTGCTGTTCGGCTTCCAGGGCCAGCAGATCGTGAAGCAACCGCTGGTGATCGCACTGATTGCGGTGCCGATCCTGATCCAGGTCTATTTCACTTCCGGCCTGGCCTACCTGCTCAATCGTCGCCTGGGCGTGGCGCATTGCGTGGCCGGCCCTTCAGCACTGATTGGTGCCAGCAACTTCTTCGAATTGGCGGTTGCCACCGCGGTGGGGCTGTTCGGCGTGCATTCGGGGGCTGCGCTGGCGACGGTAGTTGGTGTGCTGATCGAGGTGCCGGTCATGTTGTCTGTGGTGCGGATCGTGAACCGTACTCAAGCCTGGTACGAGAGACGCGAAGAGCACTGACACACCGGAGTGCGCCGAAGTCGATTTACGTTCTTCGCCCCGCACTGTCGTCATCGGCCTGGTGGGGTACCCGTACGCCACGTCATCAACTTCGACCCATGTCGCATATTCCCCATGCCGCTACGGACGTTGCGGCGCCTGCGTCTGCGACGGCTTAACAGCATGCAAAAATGCCAAAAGCGTCTTTGATCCAGCGTTGAATGCAACTCTTCTGATTGGCGTTGCGCAGCGACGGCGGTACAGATGGCGGGCCGCCGGAAAATGGGTGGCCGGGCCTCGAAAACCCGTTAGATCACGAACGTTGTTTGCGCTTGCCAGCCGGCGTCACCCCGCGTGGCGCCGGCTGGCATTCCGTCTGCCGGCTATGGCGGGCGGAGCGTGGAGGCCTTGCGCCTGCCGGTCTTGTTCGTGATCTCCCGGTTTTCGAGCCACGTCTCCGCCCGCCACCTTTGCGTGGCGGCTACCGTCTGTCCTGCACGGAGCACTGCCATGACCTCACCGGACTTCCCCCGCCTGCATCCGCATCGCTCGTCCGCCACTGGCGGTGAGCCCTCAGAGCACGCGGCTGCGACCGACCCGAACGCCTTCATCGCCACGCTTCACCGCATCGGCAAAGGCGCGGCCGCCGATGGCCAACCCTGGCCGGAGCGTCACCAGATGCCGGGCCGTTGCATGGCGCTGGCCGATGCGGACTGCGCACTGGCCGGCCAGCGTGTGACGCTGGAGCTGCTGCTGGCGGCCGAACGCGTGCGCCAGAACGGCACGGAGGCCGAGTACGTGGGCGACCGGGTGATGGAAGGGCTGATCATGGCGTGCCTGACGATGAACGCACAGGCCAGCGCGCGCATGCAGCCGGACGGGTGACGCCGGCGCCACATCACTCGCAGAGCGCGCTGTCTTCCTTCAACGCGGCATCCTGCAGTGGCTGGCGCTGTTCGATCTGCTCACGCTGTTCCGCCGTCGGCTCGCCCAGCCACCACACACGGCAGCGCGCGGTAAGACGGCCGACCATCTTCGCCTGCGTGGGTGAGTACAGCATCGCCAACGCGGTGCCGGGGCAGTCGTGGGCCTGGCAGGCGGTGTAGAACCACCACGGCTCGCCCTGCAGCACTACCAGCTCGCCAGGGCCGCTGGGTCCGCTCAACAGGCGCTTGCGCAGCGACGGCATATCCTTGTCAGTGGATTCGGCGTCCTGCGTGCCCTTCATCAGCGCATCGAACGCGGCCAGCACCTTCGGGTCCTTGCGGCCGCAGTCGTCCACGGTACTGCCGCCGACCAGGGTGAAGAAATGGGTCGCCAGCGGATTGTCCGCGCAGGTCAGTTCGCCGCCGGCGCCCGGGTCTTCCGGTTCGCCCTCGCTGTCCCACACCGCGGGGTCCACGCTGTCTTCGATTGACGGTTCCTTCTCGACCACCGTGGCCCTGGCGGCCGGAGCTTCGGTGGTTGGTGCTGGCGCCGCAGCAGGCGCGGCCTCGCCAGTCTTCTCCGGTGCCTGTCCGCAGGCTGCCAGCAGCGCGGCCATCATCGCCATCCCTGTGATTCGCATCTTCATCGCGTGTCCTTGTCTGATCTGCGCTGCATCCACCGAATCGGCGGCCGCGTGATTCTAACCAGCGGCGCGCTAGGATGCGTCTGAAGCCTTCCCATCATCGCCAGGGCCTGGACGCATGCGCCGCACACGACTCGCCATGATCTTCTGCAGTGCCCTGCTGCTGGCATTGCCGGCAATTGCCCACGATGCAGAAAACGCGAAGCCTGCGCAGCCTCTCCCGGACGCAGCCCTGCCCGCACCGCTGGACCGTGTGCTGCGCAACTACGAGCAGGCGTGGCGCGGGGGTGATGCCAGGGCACTGGCTGCGCTCTTCGCCGAGGATGGCTTTGTGCTGCAGAGCAACCAGCCACCCGTGCGCGGGCGCACTGCGATCGAGGCTGCATATGCCGGACAGGGCGGCAGTCCGTTGCGGTTGCGTGCCTTGGCGTATGCGGTGGAAGGGAACACGGGTTACATCATCGGTGCGTACAGCTACGGCAACAACGTGGGCGATACCGGCAAGTTCACGCTCACGCTGAAGCGTGAGCGTGATGGGCCGTGGCTGATCTTTTCGGACATGGACAACAGCAACGCGCCGCCGCGGGCGCGGTGAGGGATTCCGCAGGGCATGGCCCGGCGCTACTGGGCGCCAACCAAGGTTGGCCGCTACCAGAAGCGGGTTCCGTCCTGGATCCACGCCATGCGTGGATGAGGCGCACAAGAAAAAACCCCGGCACCTGGCCGGGGTTTTTCGATTCACTTGAACAGCGTGTCCGGATACTCCGGTTTCTGTTCCCGCGCCAGCAGTGCGCGCAAGCCTTCTTCCGGGGTCTGCTCGCCATGCAGCACGGCACGCACACCGTCGGAGATCGGCAGGTCGATGCCATGGCGGCGCGCCTGTCGCATCACTTCGTCGGCAGTCTGCACCGACTCGACCACCTGGCCGATCTCGCGCACGGCATCCTGCAGCGTCTGGCCGCGGCCCAGGGCCAGGCCCAGGCGGCGGTTGCGCGACAGGTCGCCGGTGCAGGTCAGCACCAGATCGCCCAGGCCGGCCAGGCCCATCAGCGTTTCCGGCTTGGCGCCGATCGCAGCGGCCAGGCGCAGCATTTCGTTGAGGCCGCGGGTGATCAGGCCGGCACGGGCGTTAAGGCCCAACTGCATGCCATCGGCCACGCCGGTGGCCACCGCCAGCACGTTCTTCATCGCGCCGCCCAACTCGGCACCGACCATGTCGTCGCCGGTATAGGCGCGGAACGCCGGGCCATGCATCGCCTCGGCCACCGTCTGCGCGAACTCGGGCACGTCGCCATGCACGGTGATCGCGGTCGGCAGGCCCTGGGTCACTTCCTTGGCGAACGACGGGCCGGTGACCACGGCCAGCGGCACGTCCTCACCCAGCACTTCGCGCGCCACTTCGTGCAGGAAGCGGCCCGAACCGGGCTCAAAGCCCTTGGTGGCCCAGGCCACGCCGGCACCGGCCGGGCGCAGCGGCGCCAGCGCGCGCACGGTTTCGCCGAAGGCATGCGAGGGGGTCACCACCAGGATCCAGGCCGCGCCCTCCACCGCCGACGCCAGGTCGGTAGTGGCACGCAGGCCGTCCGGCAGCGGGATGCCCGGCAGGTAACGCGGGTTCTCGTGGCGCTGGTCGATGGCGTCGACCACGGCAGCATCGCGCCCCCACAGCACGGTCGGGTGACCGTGCCGTGCGAGCAGGCTGGCCAGCGCGGTTCCCCAGGAACCGGCGCCCAGCACGGCGATCTTGTCAGCGGGAGTGCTCATCCGTGACGTCGCGGCAGGAATCAGGCGTTGCCGGCCGGCTCGGAGTCAGCCAGCGACGGTGCGTCGCCCTGCTCCTGGCGCTGGCGCAGGGTTTCTGCGTACAGGCCTTCGAAGTTGATCGGCTGCAGGAAGAACGGCGGGAAGCCGCCGGCCTGGATCAGGTCGCTGATCAGCTGGCGCACGTACGGGAACAGGATGTTCGGGCACTGGGTGCCGAGCAGCACGTCGATCGACTGCGGGTCCAGGCCGACCAGGCCGAACACGCCGGCCTGCTTCACTTCGGCCACGTAGGCGGTGCGCTCACCGGCCTGGCAGGTGAGGGTCACGGCCAGCACGACTTCGAAGGCGTTCTCACCCAGGCGCTGCACCTGCTGGTTCAGGTTCAGCTGCAGCTCCGGCTGCACCTGGTCATTGAAGATGGTCGGGGCGTTCGGCGACTCGAAGGAGACGTCCTTGACGTAGATCTTCTCGACGGTGAAAGCGGGGCCGGTGGCGGCATCGACCGGCGCAGCAGCGCCGTTGGTGATCTCTTCGGACATTTCCAGTAACTCCAATGAATGCAATGAAAACGATGGTCGAATTACTGCGATGGGGGCGGGATCAGGCCCATACAAGGCCGGATCCGCCACCTGCGGCAATCAGTTGCGGCCCTTGACCAGCGGCAGCTCGGCCTGCTGCCAGGCAGGAATGCCGCCGTCGAGCACGTAGACCTTCTCGAAGCCGGCCTTCTTCAGCGCCTTGGCGGCGGTTTCCGAGGCATTGCCGCTGCGGCACACCAGCACCACCGGCGACTGCCTGGCGTTGGCCACCAGCTTGTGCTCCGGGCCGAAGGCACTGGCCTGGGCGTTGCGGCTGCCGGCAATGTGGCCCTTCTCGAAGTCACCGCTGGCCGACAGGTCGACCACCACCGTGCCGCCCGCGTTGATCAGCTGGGTCAGTTCGGCGGGCTTGATGCCCTTGAAGCCCCGGAACAGGCGGCGGATCTCGGTGACGATGATGGCCACGGTCAGGCCGACCAGGGCCGCGGACAGCATCGGGTTTCGGCCTGCAAAGGCCAGCAACTCTTCGTAATTCACTCAGGTCACGGGTCGATTAAGCGGGCGCCGATTGTCGCACAAGCCGGACGCGGCCCGTCACTGCCCCTTCCACAGGTCCGGCAGGCCGGCGGTCTGCCACCAGCGCTTGGCTTCCGGGTCCCAGCGCCAGCGCTCGACCACCACCACGGTGCGTTCGGCCTGGGTGTTCTGGTTGATCACCCCGATTTCGACCCGGCGCTCGACCAGGCCACCGTCCAGCGAGGCGCTGCTGCGCTCGCGGTAGGACGACACGCGCAGCTGCGCGTAGCGGTTGAGCTCGAACTCGGTCGGCGGCTTTTCCTTGCGCAGCTTGGGATCCAGATAGCCGATCGCATCGTCCATGCTGCCCCAGCGGATGGTGGCGCCGTAGGCGATCTGGGTCTCTTCCAGCAACTTGCGCTGCTTGCGGCTGAGGTCGTCGGCCGAAGCCACGGCGCTGACCAGCAGCAGGGAACACATCAGGAACTGGATGAGGCGGCGCATCGGTGGTTTCCCCAGGACGTCAGCCTGCCATCCTACCCTTTGGCGAAGGCAACGAAGCGACCGCTGAACTCGGCGGCCGGCTTGCCATCGGCGCCGGGCTGGGTGGCGATGATGCTGATGCGGGCCTTGCGGCGCTGGCGGAAGGTATTCAGGAAGGCATCCCAGCCGCTGGCTTCGGCCGCTTCGGCATGGGCATGCAGGTCTTCGTAGACCGGGGCCAGGTAGCGCAGGTTGCTGTCGGCCACGTAGACCTCGGCATCGTGGCCGGCCAGGCGCAGGCGCAGGCTGACCAGTGCCCAGCCGGACAGGGTCAGCACCGAGGCCAGGCTGCCACCGAAGGCGTTGCCCTTGTCGTTGACGTTGGCGGCCAGCGGCGCGGTGATGCGCAGCACGCCATCGGCATAGCCATCGAGCTGGATCTGCATGGCGCGCACCGCTGGCATGCAGTCCAGCACGTCCTGCAGGGCGGCCAGCGAGGAAGTCAGAGCATCAACGGACATCGGAGCAGCGACCACGACAACGAAGGGCCCGCATAATGCAGGCAATGGCCGACCATACGATACCCACTGGCGCCGCCGGTTCCGAGCCGGGCTGGACCTTCATTTCGCTGCGACCGCAGGGCCAGAATTCCGCGCTGCGCTGCGCCGTTGCTGGGCTGGGCGGGCATGTGGTGGCCCTGCCGCCCTGGCGCCTGCAGCGCTCGAACGGCATGCCAGTGGTGCGTCAGCTGCAACGCGCGCTGAACTGCGACCGGGTGGTGTTCACCAGCCCGGCCGCGGTTACCGCGGCCGCCACCCTGCTGCCGCTGGCCAAGGCGCAACGCAGCCCGTGGCTGACCGTGGGCGAAGGCACTGCGCGCGCGCTGCGGGAGCACGGCGTCGCCGGGGTGCATGCGCCGCAGCGGATGGACAGCGAGGGGCTGCTGGCGCTGCCGGTGCTGGCGGACGTCCGCGGCCTGCGCATCGGACTGGTCACCGCGCCCGGCGGACGCGGCCTGATTGCTGCACACCTGCAGGCCGCCGGCGCCGCGATCGAACGTGCCGATGTCTACCAGCGTCGCCTGCTGCGCCTTTCGCCCCGCACGCTGGCGCGATTGGCGCATTCAGCGCAGCCGTGGGTGCTGGCGGTCAGCAGTGGCGAGGCGCTGCTGCATTTCTGGCAGCAGCTTCCGCCGACTTGGCAGCAGCGCCTGCGGGCGTCTGCCCGCGTGGTGGTTGCCAGCGACCGCCTCGGCGAACAGGCGCGGTCGCTCGGCCTGCGGCACATCTCACGCAGCGCCGGCCCCACTGCTGCGCAGCTGGTGGCCGCTGCACACGCCACGCTCACCGTCCCGGCAGCGAACTGAACAGGGACGTGGATCACGCTTGCCGCTGTGGTCGGCAACAGTGATGCTGTGCACCATGCGGCCTGCCGGACCCTGACCGGCGACGTTGCCGACAAGGAAGCCCCATGAACGAGACTCCGCCCGTTTCCCCGCCCCGTAGACCCGTGCGCTGGTTGCTGCCGCTGGCCGCTGCGGTCGTGCTTGGCGCGGGCGGCTACGCTGGCTGGTACGTCTGGCAGCAGCAACAGCATGAGCAGGAAGCGCAGGCACAGACCACGGCCGTCCAGCTGAAGGGCCTGGAGGCCACGCTGGATGCGCTGCGTCGTGACCAGCGCGCAACCAGCCAGCGCCTGCAGGACGCGGCCACCACCAACCGCGTGCTGCGCGACGAGATGCTGGGCCTCTCCCAGCGCAGCGCGTTGCTGGAAGAGAACCTGGCCAAGCTGGCCGACAGCGCCAACCAGGGCCGCCAGGCGGTACAGCGCGATGAGGCCGAACTGCTGCTGACCCAGGCGGCGCAACGGCTGAATTATGCCGACGACGTGGAGGGCGCACGCCGCCTGTACGCACAGGCGGCCACCGCACTGGCCGAACTGCCCGACGCTGATGGCCTGAACCTGCGCCAGGCGCTGGTGCAGGAGCGCGAGGCACTGGACGCGCTCGGCAGCGGCCCGCGCGTGCAGTCGCTGCAGCGTCTGGATGCTGTGGCCCGGGCGCTGCAGGGCCTACCGTCACAGATCACCGGCACGACCGGCGGCAATGCTGCCAAGCCGTGGTGGCAGGCCACCCTGGCCCCGTTCGTGGACATCACCCCCAGCCGCCAGAACGGCCCACTGACGGCCGCCGAACAGCGCAACGCCGACGATGCACTGCAGCTGGAACTGACGCTGGCACGTGCCGCCATCGAGCGTGGCGACCGCGCGGGCCGCAACTCCGCCCTGGACCGGGTGGAACACTGGGCACAGCGACGCTGGCCGGATTCACCGGCCCTGCGCGCGCAACGTGCTGAACTGAAGGCCTTGCGCGAACTTCCCCTGCAGGCCAACGACGCTGTCCTTGGCAGCACCCTGCAACAACTGCGCACCCAGACCGACCGGAGGTAAGCCCGCATGAAACCCCTGCAATCCCTGGTCGTGCTGTTGCTGGCCGTGGCCATCGGCGTGGTCGCCGCGCAATGGCTCGGCGCCGATGACCTGAACCGCTTCGGCGAGGTGACCCTGCGCTACGGCGGCTACGACTATCACAGCAACCTGCCGAAGGTAGCGCTGCTGGCGGTGATCACGGTCCTGGTGCTGTGGCTGCTGTGGAGCCTGATCGCTGCACCGTTCCGTGCCTGGGGCCGCTACCGCCGCAAGCAGGGCAGGGTGCGCCTGATCGACGGCCTGCAGGCCTACGAGCATGGCCAGTGGCAGCGTGCCGAGAAACTGCTGGACGGTGCGGCCAAGGACCCGGAGGTGAGCGCGGTGGCGCTGGCCAATGCGGTGCGCAGCGCACAGGCGCGCGCCGACGGCCCCGCCGGTGAAGCACTGCTGCAGCGCCTGGGCGAAAGCGATGCCACGCTGCAGGCGCTGCTGCGCGCCGAACAGCTGTTGGCGCGCGACCTGCCGGTGGATGCGATCAACGCATTGGACGTAGCCGCGATCCAGCCGCTGCCGCCGCGCGGCCTGTGGCTGCGTACCGAAGCGCTGGCGCGTGCCGGCCGCGCACACGAGGCCTATGGCCAGCTGGGTGCGCTGCGCCAGAGCAAGGTACTGCCGGCCGAATCAAACAGCGAACTGGAAGCCCGCCTGGCCGCACAGGCGCTGCTGGAAGCGGCCGACGTCAACGCATTGGCCGCACAGTGGGAAGCCACGCCGAAGGCGCTGCGGCCGACCCCGGACGTGGTGGGCGCCTATGCCAGCCGCGCGGTGGCCCTGAACTGGGATGAGCCGGCGCTGCTGGCGCTGGAACAGGCGCTGGACCAGCGCTGGGACGACGAACTGGTGGCGCTGTACGGCCGCCTGCCGGCCGAGCGCCTGGCCACCCGCCAGGCCAACCTGGCGCGCTGGCGCAATGTGCATGATGGCTCGGCCGCACTGCATCTGGCGCAGGGCCGCGTGGCCCTGGCCCAGCAGCAGTGGGATGCCGCCGATACGTTCCTGCACGAGGCCATCGCCGCCGGCGCCGGTGCCCCAGCGTGGGAGGCACTGGGTGAACTGTTCGCGCAGCGTGGCGAACACGCGCTGGCGGCACAGTGCCTGGCCAATGCGCTGCGCCTGCAGCGCGGCGAGGACAGCGTGGAACTGGTACGCGGCAGCGAAGCGCCGCTGCGTGCCACGGTGGAAGAGCAGCCGATCGCGGTGCAGCCCCCGGTGTATGACGCCAACGAAGAGCGCGACGAATTCGGCAACCCGCGGTTGCCGTGAAGCGTGGCGCCCCCCCGGGGGGCCCCCCCCCGGAAAAAAAAACCCCCCCCCCCGGGGGGGG
>NZ_JAPTFO010000040.1:0-39532 GCF_030985515.1 Stenotrophomonas sp. Sm10 | reverse complement strand
TGGTGCGCCCGGAGAGATTCGAACTCCCGACCGCCTGGTTCGTAGCCAGGTACTCTATCCAACTGAGCTACGGGCGCGCGGTACACAATCAAATTTTACTGCATTTCCAGCGGCGGATGCCGGAAACCTGTCGAGTGGTGCGCCCGGAGAGATTCGAACTCCCGACCGCCTGGTTCGTAGCCAGGTACTCTATCCAACTGAGCTACGGGCGCGCGGTACACAATCAAATTTTACTGCATTTCCAGCGGCGGATGCCGGAAACCTGTCGAGTGGTGCGCCCGGAGAGATTCGAACTCCCGACCGCCTGGTTCGTAGCCAGGTACTCTATCCAACTGAGCTACGGGCGCGCGGTACACAATCAAATTTTACTGCATTTCCAGCGGCGGATGCCGGAAACCTGTCGAGTGGTGCGCCCGGAGAGATTCGAACTCCCGACCGCCTGGTTCGTAGCCAGGTACTCTATCCAACTGAGCTACGGGCGCCCTGCGACAGGAGCGGAATTATGCGGATGTCGGCGCGGACCGTCAACAGTTTTGTGAAAATTTTCATCCAACTGAATGAAAAAGCTGTCAGCCACGGCGTCCGGCGCCTTCAGCCACGCGAAATGATCGGCGCGCGTGCCCAGTTCATGCGCGGACAGCACGCGCAGCTGCGCGTCCACATTCGGCAGCTTCGCCAGCAGCGTCTGCATCGATCCGGTGGGGGCCAACCAGTCGTGCTCCATCAGCACCGCCTGTGCGCTGCCATGCACGCGCGCCATCTGCGCATCGAGGTCTTCGTCCATGCCGGACGCGGCGTAGTGGTTGTTCAGGCCCACGCGCGCCCAGTCGGCAATCAGGCCGCGCGCTTCGGTGCCACCAAAGCCGAGGCGACGGCCATGCAGGACGCCCTGGCGCCGCGCGATCCACGGCAGGAAGCGGTAGACCAGTGGCAGCAGCCAGCCACGGGGTGGCGGGAACCCGCGCCAGAACGGTGAGCCACTGGCGGCCAGCCATAGCCGGTTGAAGTAGTGCGGGTTGCGGCCGGCATGCACGCAAGCCAGCTGCCCACCGAGACTGTGTCCACCGATGATCCAGGGCAGGGCGCCGGCGTCGTCATCCGCTGTGGCCAGGACCGCCTGGCTGGTTGGCAGATCCTGTTCGAGTACCTCGCGATAGCCCCAGTCCTGCGTGCGCGACGGGCGCAGTGAACTGCTGCCGTTGCCGCGCCACTCGTGCAGGTACACCGCCACGCCCTTCGCAGCCAGCGCCTGCGCCAACGGCAGGTAATGGCGCGCGGCCACGCCCAGCGCGGGCAGCCACAGCAGGCGCGCGACGGGATGTGCAGGCACGCAGGCGATCACTTCGTAGCGATGGCCGTCGTTGCACTGCACGGCGAGGATGCGTGGCGTCAGGCTCATGCGTGCGGTGCCGCGCCGAAATGGTCGAGCACCCGCACTTCGCTGCGGCCCGGCGCATAGCCTTGCTGCAGCCCACGTGCAACGTAGTCGATGCCGGCTTCGCAGGCATTGGCCAGGCTCAGGCCATTGCACAGCTGCGCAGCAATGGCCGAAGCCAACGTGCAGCCGGTACCGTGCGCGTCCAGTGGCAGGCGCGCATGGATGAATTCTTCGCTGCTGACGCCGTCGAAGTAGCGGTCGATTACGCGGTTGCCTTCCTGCAGGTGGCCACCTTTCAGCAGTACGGCGCCGGCACCGAGATCGAGCAGGGCTGACGCCGCGCGCTCAGCGTCATCGCCATTGCTGATCTTCCGTCCGACCAGCAGTTCTGCTTCCGGTGTGTTGGGGGTGATCAGCGTGGCCAGCGGGATCAGGCGCTCACGCATGGCCTGCAATGCGCTGTCTTCCAGCAGGCGCGCCCCACTGGTGGCGACCATCACCGGGTCCAGCACCACGTGCGGCGGACGATGCTTCTCCAGTGCGTCAGCAACGGCGTTGATCACGCCGGCGTTGGCCAGCATGCCCAGCTTTACCGCGTGAATGTCGAAATCGTCGAAACAGGCATCCAGCTGCGCGCACAGGAAGTCGATCGGCGGCACATGCACGGCGATGACGCCACGCGTGTTCTGTGCGGTCAGTGCGGTGATTGCGGAGAGGCCGTGCACGCGATGCGCGGCGAAGGTTTTCAGGTCGGCCTGGATGCCCGCCCCTCCACCGGAGTCGGAGCCGGCGATGGTGAGAGCGGAAACGGGAGTGGTCGGGCTCATTCCGCGATTGTGCCGTGGTCGCGCAGGGGAAGGTAGATCCACGCCATGCGCCGATGTCCTTGATTCAATGCCGCCAACGTGCCCATTGCTGGTACAGCACATAGCCCAGGCCCGTCAGGCCAGTCAGCAGGGCAGGGGCGAGCAGGGCGTCATATTGCCAACGCATGAACAGCCAGGCGCCGAGGATGCCGCCGGCGAGGAAGCCGCTGATGATCAGGCCGCTGAGGGTCAGGCGTCGTACCTGCAGCGGCAATCCGCGCAGCAGGTGGCCCAGGCCGATGCCGAGGTCGGTGAACATGCCGCTGAGATGGGTGGTGCGTACCACCGCGCCGCTGAAGGTGGTGGCCATCGCGTTCTGCAGGCCGCAGGCCATGGCGGCGGCCAGTGCGCCCCAGATCTGGTGGCGTTCGAACAGCGGAATGGCCACCAGCAGCAGCGCGGACTCCAAGGCCAGCGCCACACCGTAGCGTCGGCCCAGTTGCAGGGTACTGTCCTGGATCAACAGGCCGCTGAGCATCGCACCCAGTGAGAACGCGATCAGCAGCCCCCACAGATGGCCGACCGCGCGCCAGTCGCCCTGCGCCAGCGCCATGCCCAGCTGGCTGGTGCTGCCGGTCATGTGGCTGACCGCCTGATGCTCGAAGCCGAGGAAGCCGACCACGTTGACCATGCCGGCCACGCACGAGAGCGCGACCGCACCAATCCAGACCCAGGTGGGCAGGCGTATTCCCATCGGCAAGGCCCCTCAGGGCCCGCCGAAGCCGCCGTTGAACTGCAGCTCGCTGAAGGTATTGCTGGAGGGGTCGAACACCGCGCCCCAGAACTGCGTGCCGCCGTCGCAGACGCGGATCGCTTCCCGTGCCGGATTGATGCCGCTGCCATCGGGCAGATGGAAGGCGTTGACGTAGATCAGCCGCTTGCCGGCGCTTTCGATGCCGACGTACTGGCGGTCGAAGTCCAGCACCTTCGGGACCTGTGCCTGCAGCGACGAGAGCTGTGCTTCCAGTTGGTCGATCTGCTGCCGGCTGGGTGCCCAATAGCCGCTGACCCGGCCCGCCTCGCGGCCTGGACTGGGCCGCGAGCAGGTGTCGAGCACCTGCGCGGCGATGATCGGGCGGGTGACCACCCAGGATTGTCCGGTACGTTCGGCGGTCGGCACGCTGGCCGGGCCGCGCGTGGTGGTGCAGGCGCCGAGCGCGGCTGCGAGGGCGATCGCAGCCGTGGGCAGCAGCAGGCGGGTGCAGCGGTTCACAACACCTCCGACGCGTAATCGGCCAGGCGCGAGCGTTCGCCACGGCGCAGGGTGATGTGCGCACTATGCGGCCAGTTCTTGAAGCGATCCACCGCGTAGGTCAGGCCCGAGGTGGTTTCGGTCAGGTACGGGGTGTCGATCTGCTCGACGTTGCCCAGGCAGACGATCTTGGTGCCGGGGCCAGCACGGGTGATCAGCGTCTTCATCTGCTTGGGGGTGAGGTTCTGCGCCTCGTCCAGGATCAGGTAGCGTGACAGGAACGTGCGGCCGCGCATGAAGTTCATCGAGCGGATCTTGATGCGGCTGGCGAGCAGGTCGTTGGTGGCCTGGCGGCCCCAGGTGCCGCCTTCCTGGTTGTGCGTGAGCACTTCCAGGTTGTCGGTCAGCGCGCCCATCCACGGCGTCATCTTCTCTTCCTCGGTGCCCGGCAGGAAACCGATGTCCTCGCCAACGCTGACCGTGGCGCGGGTCATGATGATCTCGCGGTAGCGCTGCTGGTCCATGGTCTGGGCCAGGCCGGCGGCCAGCGCCAGCAGGGTCTTGCCGGTACCGGCGGTACCCAGCAGGGTGACGAAGTCGATCTCCGGGTCCATCAGTGCGTTCAGCGCGAAATTCTGCTCGCGGTTGCGCGCACTGATGCCCCACACGGCGTGGCTGCCGTGGCGGAAATCATCGACCAGCGACAGCACTACCTTGCCGTCGCCGACCACGCGGCTGACGCGCAGTTCGACTTCGTCTTCGCCGGGCAGGTAGACGTACTGGTTCGGGTACCACTCCTCGCCATCCTGCGCCTGGATCTCGTAATGGCTGCGGCCCTTGTCGCTCCAGCTGCGCAGATCCTCGCCGTGGCGCTTCCAGAAGTCTTCGGGCAGCTCGGTGGCACCGGTGTAGAGCAGGCTGAAATCGTCCAGTGCGCGGTCGTTCTCGTAGTCCTCGGACACGATGCCGGCGATGGCGGCCTTGATCCGCAGGTTGATGTCCTTGGAAACGAACACCACCGGCAGGTCCGGCGTTTCTTCCTTGAGGGCCAGGATCGCGCCGAGGATGGCATTGTCCGGAATGACCTTGCCAAAGCTCTTGCCCGCGTCGAAATGGCTGGTCTGGAAGCGCAGCTTGCCGGCGCTCTGCTTGCCGCGCAGCTGCAGGCCATTGGGACGCTGCAGTGGAATGCCGTCGGCCAGGTTGTCCAGGCCGGATTCCTGCACCAGCTCGTTGAGGAAACGGCTCACCTGGCGAGCGTTGCGGCTGGCTTCGGAGGTGCCCTTCTTGCCGTTGTCCAGCTCCTCGATCACCTGCATGGGCAGGTAGATGTCGTGCTCCTCGAATTTGAACAGCGCGGTGGGATCGTGCATCAGCACGTTGGTATCCAGCACGTAGATGCGCTTGCCTCGGGTCATCGTCGATTCCTGGTTACGGGCAGGGAAAAACCACCACGGCCTGCAGCGGGGCAGGGTGATGGCAGACACGGTAGGCAGGGGGACTCACTTGGACTGGGAGGCCTTCAGTTCGGCGAGAACGGCATCGGCATGGCCGGCAACCTTGACCTTGCGCCAGGACTGCACGATGCGGCTGTCGGGGGAAATCAGGAAGGTGCTGCGTTCGATGCCACGTACCTGCTTGCCGTACATGTTCTTCATCTTGATCACGTCGAAGGCGCTGCACAGCGCTTCGTCGCCATCGCTGACCAGCGGGAAGTTGAAGCCCTGTTTGGCGCAGAAGTTGTCGTGCGACTTCACCGAATCGCGCGAGACGCCCAGTACCACCGCGCCCGCCTTCCTGAACTTCGGCAGCAGGGCGTTGAAGTCGATGCCTTCGGTGGTGCAGCCCGGCGTGCTGTCCTTGGGATAGAAGTACAGCACCAGCCATTGGCCGGCATAGTCGCCGAGGGTGGCGTGGTCGCCGCCGGACAGGGCCAGCGGCAGGGAGAGGGTAGTGCTGTCCAGGGTGTCGCCGTTGTTCATGAGGTCCTTCTGTCGAGCCTGGGTTCTTGCCATTACAGCTACATGAAACGCCACGCGCGCGTGAGAGACGCGCGAAGAATCAGAACTTCATGGGATCCATGATCGCGTCCAGGTTCAGGTGGTCGCAGAACTCAAGGAAATCGTCGCGCAGCGCGGCAATATGCATGTTGGCCGGCACGCCGATGGTGACCTGTGCGCTGAACATTTCCGCACCGGTCTGCATGGCGCGGTAGCGCGTGCTCTGCAGGTTCTCGATGGTGATGCCCTGGCGGTCGAAGAAATCGGCCAGCTGGAACAGGATGCCCGGCTTGTCGGCGGCGATCACCTCGACGATGTAGGGCAGCAGGTTGGACTGCGCCTGCTTGGCGGCGGTGCGGTACCAGACCAGCTTCAGCCCTTCCTCGCGCTCCAGCCGGGTCAGCATCGCCTCCAGCTTGGCCACCGAGTCCCAGGAGCCGGTGGCCAGGGCGGTGACCGAGACGTCGCGGCCGACCGTGGCCAGGCGTGCGTCCACCAGATTGCAGCCGCTGTCGGCGATGCGGCGGGTGACGGGCAGCAGAGGGGACTCCGGATGCGTCGTGTAGGCGTTGATCAGGAGGTGGTTTTCGCTCGGCGCGGGGCGCGGGGTGGTGTCGGTCAAGGCGATTCCGGGTAATGCATGCGTGAGTCTGAATGCCCGCCAGAGGCGGGGATCCACCGGTGTCCAGCATACTTGCCCGTGCTTTCGCGCCGCAAGTAACATTCAGGTCGCCCCCGGCCTTTCGTGGCGGGCGTTTTCCCTTTCCAGCCAAGAGCAGCACGTCCTTGTCCCTTTCCGGCCTCATCACCGCGCTGGCGACCCCGTTCCGGGCCGACGGCGCCCTCGATCCCGACGGTTGGCAGCGCCTGCTGCACCTGCAACTGGAAGGTGGCGTCCATGGCGTTGTCGTTGCCGGCTCGACCGGCGAAGCGGCAACCCTCACCGATGCCGAGTACGACCTGCTGCTGGCCAGCGCGGTCGAACGCATTGGCGGCCGCATCCCGGTCATGGCCGGCACGGGCCTGTCCGGTACTGCCAAAACCATCGAACAGACCCGTCGTGCGGCCGCGCTTGGCGCCAGCCATGCACTGGTGGTCACCCCGCCTTACGTAAGGCCGACCCAGGCCGGCCTGATTGCCCATTATCGTGCGGTCGCCGACCAGGGCGGGTTGCCGGTCGTGCTGTACAACGTGCCCGGCCGTACCGGTTGCGACATGCAGCCGGAGACCGTGGCCGAACTGGCCAGCCACCCCAACATCGTCGGCATCAAGGAGGCGGTGGGCGACACCGGCCGGGTGCAGGCGCTGCTGGCGCTGCGCAGCCCGAAGTTCGCGGTCCTCAGTGGCGATGACGGCACCGCCGCGCGCTCGATCCGGGCCGGCATCGATGGCCTGATCTCCGTGGGCTCCAACGTGCTTCCGGGTGCCTACCGCCGGATGTGCGAACTGGCCGCCGCGCACGACCATGCAGCCACCGAATCCTGGGACGCGCGCCTGCAGCCGTTCCACGATTTCTGCGGCGTTGAACCGAACCCGATTCCGGTCAAGGCGCTGCTGCGCCGCATCGGTGTCGGCCATGACCTGCGCCTGCCGCTGCTGCCGCTGTCGGCGCCGCACCATGCGGCCGCCGACCACCTTGCCGGCGACATCGCCGCCCTCGAAGCCCTTTCCAGCCACTGACCTTCCGTCTTGGTCTGACCCAGGAGATTCACATGCGTCAATCCGTTTCCACCGTCCGCGTGCTGTCCTATGCCCTGCTTGCTGTGGCGGTCGCTGCCGGCACCACCGGCTGCTTCAAGCGCGGCGTCAAGGGCGACTACGCCCTGGCCCCGGAAATGCGTCCGCTGGAAGTGCCGCCGGACCTGAACCTGCCGGCCACCACCGGCGACAACAAGGTGCCGACCCTTTCCTCGGCGACCAAGCCGGCGGCCCCGGTGGCTGCGGCCCCGGCCGTGGGCAACACGGGTTTCACCATCGCCGGTGGCAAGGATGAGGCCTTCGCCAAGGTCGGCACCGCGCTGGAAGGCGTGGAAGGCGTGACCATCGCCAGCCGCGCGCAGCTGCTGGGCTCGTATGACGTGGCCTACGAAGGCAGCAACTTCCTGGTCCGCGTGGTGGCCGTCGATGCCGGCGCCTACATCTCCGCGGTGGACCCGCGCGGCCTGCCGGCCACGGCCGAAGCGCCGGTAAAGCTGATCGCCGCGCTCAAGGCGAAGCTGGCGCAGTAAGGGCTGGTCGGGTGGATGCGGGCCTTGGTCCGCACCTGCCTTGGGTAGCGCCGGGCCATGCCCGGCGAGCTTGAAGCGCGGCCCAGGATCCGCCGGGCATGGCCCGGCGCTACCGGAAATGGAAAAGGGCGCCCAAGGCGCCCTTTTTCGTTGTCGCAGCAGGCGCTTCTCAGCGTTCCAGCAGCTTCAGCTTGTCCGGCTTGCCATCCCATTCGCCGGCGTCGGCAGGCGGGTCCTTGCGCACGGTCAGCACCGGCCACTCCTTCGCCAACTCGGCGTTGAGGGCGACGAAGCTCTCCTGGCCGGCAGGAACATCGTCCTCCGGGAAGATCGCGTTGACCGGGCATTCCGGTTCGCACAGGGTGCAGTCGATGCACTCATCCGGATCGATCACCAGGAAGTTCGGGCCTTCGTGGAAGCAATCCACGGGGCACACTTCCACGCAATCGGTGTGTTTGCACTTGATGCAGTTTTCGGTGACGACAAAGGGCATGGGCTGGGGGCGGATCGATTCCTGAACCCGCCAATTCTAGAACAGGTTGGCCCCCAGTGTCGGCGCGGGGCGGAAATCGGGCGCCTGGCAGGCGCGGCCGTGGCGGACATTGGCGGCAGGGCAAGGCCTGTGCGACGCTGCGGGTCAGCCGGCTGCGTCGGATGGCCGGCCTCCCTTCCCAACAGGTTCATCCATGTCCCAGCGCCAACCCGGCATCGCCTCCCACGGCGGCGAAAACACGGCATTCATCGTCCTCATCAGCTGCGTGGCCACCCTCGGTGGATTCCTGTTCGGCTTCGATAGTGGTGTCATCAATGGCACGGTCGACGGCCTTCGCCAGGCCTTCAACTCCAGCGAGGCGGCGCTCGGTTTCGAAGTCGCTTCGATGCTGCTGGGGTGTGCGGTCGGTGCCTTCCTGGCAGGCTGGCTGGGGGATCGCCTGGGCCGCCGAGGCGTGCTGATCGTGTCGGCGCTGATGTTCCTGGTTTCGGCGCTGGGCGCCGGTGCCGCTCACGCTTCCTGGCTGTTCATCGCCGCGCGCGTGCTGGGCGGTTTCGCGGTGGGCGCGGCCAGCGTGATGTCGCCGGCCTACATCGCCGAGGTGGCCTCGGCGCGCTATCGCGGGCGCTTGGCCACGGTGCAGCAGATGGCGATCATCTGCGGCCTGTTCGCCGCCTTCCTCAGCAATTACCTGCTGGCCCGTGCCGCTGGGGCGTCGACCGAGCCGCTATGGCTGGGCCATGAGGCCTGGCGCTGGATGTTCTGGATGCAGGCGCTGCCATCGGGGCTGTTCCTGCTGCTGTTGCTGGTGATTCCCGAAAGCCCGCGCTTCCTGGTCGTGAAGGGGCGCCCGGAGCAGGCGAGGGCGGTGTTGGCGCGGCTGTACGGCGAGGCCGCAGCCACGGCCAAGCAGGCCGAGATCGAGGCGAGCCTGGCCCAGGACCAGCACAAGCCACGCTTCGCCGACCTGCGCGACAAGGTCACCGGCAGGCTGCGCCCGATCCTCTGGGTCGGCATCGGCCTGGCGATGTTCCAGCAGCTGGTCGGCATCAACGTGGTGTTCTACTACGGCGCGGTGCTGTGGCAGGCGGTGGGGTTCTCGGAAAGCGACGCGCTGCTGATCAATGTATTGTCCGGTGCGCTGAGCATCGGTGCCTGCCTGCTGACGGTGCTGCTGATCGACCGCATCGGGCGCAAGCCGCTGCTGTGGATCGGCTCGGTCGGCATGTCGGTAGCGCTGGTACTGATGGTGGTCGCGTTCGCCAGTGGCAGTCTCGCCGACGGTCGCCTGCAACTGTCCGACGGCATGGGCCGGCTGGCGCTGGTGGCGGCCAACGTCTATGTGGTGTTCTTCAACATGTCCTGGGGCCCGGTGATGTGGGTGATGCTGGGTGAAATGTTCCCCAACCAGATCCGCGGCCCGGCATTGGCCGTCGCCGGTGCGGCGCAGTGGACGTCGAATTTCGCGATCACCGTGACGTTCCCGATGCTGCTGGCGGGCATCGGCCTGGCCGGGGCCTACGGGATCTATACGGTGGCGGCCATCCTCTCGATCTTCTTCGTGGTCCGCTACGTGCGCGAGACCAAGGGCAAGGAGCTGGAGCAGATGGAAGGCTGACGCTGCCCGGCTTCGGTTGCATTCCGTTGGCGCCTCGGTGTCATCGAGGGCGAAGGCGGGGCAGCCCAATCCGGGACACGCCGTGAACCCATCCATGGGGGCTCGATGGCGCCATCCATGGCGCCAACGGTCCCGGCTTGAGCTGCCCCGCCTTCGCGTCAGGCATAGCGGTTCTGGCGGACGCAGCTCTGCGCGTCGGGATTGAATTGGCTGCGGAGGAGCGAGGCTGTTCGTGCCGCCGTCGCGGGAAACTGTCAGGGTGGCCCACCCACTCCCACGCAGGAACAGGAAGGCGCTACTGCGACCAGGCTGACCGATGCCGATGCAAACCCCGGAAAACAGAAAAGCCCGCACAAGGCGGGCTTTTTCGGTTCCTGCTGCGGCGACTGGCGCTCCCTAGGGGACTCGAACCCCTGTTTTAGCCTTGAGAGGGCCACGTCCTAACCACTAGACGAAGGGAGCGTAACTGTGTCGCTGCCGAGGCAGGAGCGCTAGTATATGCACCTCGATGCCATTGGGCAATCCCGAAACTTCAACCGGAAGCGCCAACATCATTTCCCCTGCTACATCACCGTTCAGCCTGCGCGTCATCCCGCGCGACCAGCACACGATCTCCCGCAAGGACATCAGCCCGAACGCCCTGCGCGTGCTTTATCGCCTGCGCGATGCCGGCTTCGGCGCCTACCTTGTCGGCGGCGCGGTGCGCGATCTGCTGGTCAATGGCCAACCCAAGGATTTCGACGTGGCCACCGACGCCACGCCCGAACAGGTCAAGCAGCTGTTCCGCAACTGCCGCCTGATCGGCCGCCGGTTCCGCCTCGCCCACGTTGTGTTCGGCCGCGAAATCATCGAAGTCGCCACCTTCCGTGCCAACAGCGATGACGGCAGCGGCGACCGCGAGATGGAAAACGGCATGCTCGTGCGCGACAACGTGTACGGCACCATCGAAGACGACGCCATCCGCCGCGACTTCACCTGCAACGCCCTGTACTACGCCATCGAGGACTTCTCGGTGCGCGACTACACCGGTGGCTTCGAGGACGTGCAGGCGCGCCTGATGAAGCTGATCGGCGACCCGGTGCAGCGCTACCAGGAAGACCCGGTACGCATGCTGCGAGCGGTGCGCCTGGCGGCCAAGCTCGGCTTCCAGATCGAGGAGGGTACTGCCGCGCCGATCCCGCACCTGGCCGGCCTGCTCAACGAAGCCGCGCCAGCGCGCCTGTTCGAGGAAGTGCTCAAGCTGTTCCTGTCCGGACACGGCGTGGCCAGCTTCGAAGGCCTTGAGCGTTACGGCCTGCTCGACGTGCTGTTCCCGGAAAGCGCCAAGGCGCTGAAAGCCAACCGCACCGGCGCGCTGCGCCGCATGCTGGTCGAGGGCCTGGCCAATACCGATGCGCGGGTGGCCAACGACGAACCGGTCTCGCCGGCGTTCCTGTTCGCGCTGCTGCTGTGGCCGGCGTTCTGCCGTGCACAGGCGACCCTGCTCAAGCAGGGCGTGGCACCGGAAGAGGCGCAGCGCCGCGCCGCCGACCGCGTCACCGTGCAGCAGTTGAGCACCATCGCGCTGCCGCGCCGCTTCTCGCTGCCGATGCAGGAAATCTGGCTGCTGCAGTCGCGCTTCAGCTCGCGCCAGCGCAAGCGCGTGTTCCGCACCCTGACCCATCCGCGCTTCCGTGCCGCGTTCGATTTCCTCAGCCTGCGCCAGGTGGCGTCGTCCGAGCACGCCGCCGATGTCGAATTCTGGCGCGAAGCGCAGGCGCAGTCCGGGCGTGAGCTGGAGTCGTCGCTGGATGCGATGCACAGCGAAGAAGGCGATGACGAGAGCGGAGCGCCGCGCAAGCGCCGCCGTCGCCGCCGTCGTCCGGGTGCCCCGGCCGGTGCAGCGGGCGAGTAGGCGATGACCCCTGCCTGGATCGGCCTCGGCGCCAACCTCGGCGACGCGGCCGCCACCGTCGGCGCGGCGATTGCCGCGCTGGACGGCCTGCCCGGGACCCGGCTGCGCCAGGCCTCGCGGCTTTACGCAACGCCGGCCTGGGGCAATGAAGACCAGCCGCCGTTCGTCAATGCGGTGGCCTCGGTCGAAACCACCTTGCCGGCCGATGAGCTGCTGCAGGCCATGCTGGCGCTGGAGCAGCGCTTCGGTCGCGTGCGCGATCCGGCAGTGCACTGGGGCCCGCGCGCGCTGGACCTGGACCTGTTGTTGTACGGCGTGCAGGAGCTCGACCAGCCCGGGCTGAAGGTGCCACACCCGTACATGCACGAACGGGCCTTCGTGTTGGTGCCGCTGGCCGAAATCGCGCCGGATCTTGCCATTCCCGGCCACGGCCGCGTGCGGGACGCAGTGGTGCGGGTGGACGCCTGCGGGATTGCCCCGATAGGGTGATAATGCCCGGGTTATCTCCCCCGGTTATCAGCACATGAGCACCCACGCAGACAGCAAGCCCTGGACCGTTCCCGCCCTGGCCGAGGCCAAGCGCAATGGCCAGAAGCTGGTCATGTTGACCGCCTACGACGCCGGCTTCGCCCGCACTTTCGACGCCAATGGCGTTGACCTGATCCTGATCGGCGATTCGCTGGGCATGGTGGTGCAGGGCCATGATTCGACCCTGCCGGTGACCGTGGCCGACATGGTCTACCACACCCGCGCCGTGGCCCGCGTGCTGCAGCGTGCGCTGCTGGTGGCGGACCTGCCCTTCGGCGCCGATGCCACCCCGGAGCGCGCGCTGGATGCCTCGCTGCAGCTGCTGCAGGCCGGTGCCGAGATGGTCAAGATCGAAGGTGCCGGCTTCAAGGTCGACATCATCCGCTACCTGGTCGAGCGCGAGATTCCGGTCTGCGCGCACCTGGGCCTGACCCCGCAATCGGTGCTGCGCCTGGGCGGCTTCAAGATCCAGGGCCGCGGCGATGCCGCGCGCCAGCTGGTGGAAGATGCCAGGGCCGTGGCCGCTGCCGGCGCCAGCATCATGGTGCTTGAGTGCGTGCCGACCCCGGTTGCCGCCGAGGTGACCGCTGCGGTGGAGGTGCCGACCATCGGCATCGGTGCCGGCCCGCAGTGCGACGGCCAGGTGCTGGTGCTGCACGATTTCCTCGGCCTGGACAGTGGCCATCGCCGCCCCAAGTTCGTCAAGGATTTCCTTGCCGAAGGCGGTTCGGTGGCCGGTGCCACCCGCGTCTACGCCGACGCCGTGCGCGACGGCAGCTTCCCCGACGAACAGCACGCTTACGCCTCATGATCCAGACCTTCAACGAGCTTGGCGCATTGCGCGAGCAGATCGCCCACTGGAAGCGCGAGGGCCTGCGCGTGGCGCTGGTGCCCACCATGGGCAACCTTCACGGTGGCCATCATTCGCTGGTGACCCTGGCCCGCCAGTACGCCGACAAGGTGGTGGCAAGCATCTTCGTCAACCCGACCCAGTTCGGGCCGAACGAGGATTTCAGTCGCTATCCGCGTACGCCCGAGGCCGATGTGGCCGGGCTTGAGCAGGTCGGCTGCGATGCGGTGTGGCTGCCCAGCGTCGAGGCCATGTACCCGCTGGGCGTGGACAAGACCACGCGCATGCACGCGCCGGGTGTCAGTGAAGTGCTTGAAGGTGCCAGTCGCCCGGGTCACTTCGACGGCGTGTGCACGGTGGTAGCGCGCCTGTTCCTGCAGGTGCAGCCTGACGTGGCCGTGTTCGGCCGCAAGGACTACCAGCAGCTGGCTGTCATCAGGCAGATGGTGGCCGAACTGTCGTTCCCGATCCAGATCGTCGGTGCCGAGATCGTGCGCGACGAGGATGGCCTGGCCAAGAGTTCGCGCAACCAGTACCTGAGCGCCGAACAGCGCCCGGTCGCGACCACCATCCACCGCACCCTGCTGGGCATGCGCGAGGGCTACGTGGCCGGTCACCCGCGCGAACGCATCGAGGCCGATGCCACCGCCGCACTGCAGGCGGCCGGTTTCCAGGTCGACTATGCGGTGCTGCGCACCCCGGAGCTGGCCGAGCCGACGTTCGATGGCGGTGGCCGCGTAGCGCTGATCGCCGCGCGCCTGGGTACGACCCGGCTGATCGACAACCTGGAATTCTGAGCTCCGGCGGCGCCGCGCGATGCATGGGGTCAGATGCCTTTTCCAGGGGAAAGGGTTCTGACCCCGGTTTCACCGCCTACCTGAACAGGTTGCCGGCCGTGATGCCCCGCGCTGTGCGGGTGCTAGAATCCGCTCTTTCCTTTGCCGTTGCAGCGCCCCCATGCACCTGTCCCTGCTCAAGACCAAGATCCATCGCGCCACCGTCACCCATTCCGAGCTGAACTACGAAGGCTCGATCGCCATCGATGACAACCTGCTGGCTGCCACCGGCATCCGCGAGTTCGAGCAGGTGCACATCTGGGACGTGACCAACGGTGCGCGCTTCTCGACCTATGCCATCCGCGCCGAAGCCGGCAGCGGCGTTGTCTCGCTCAACGGTGGCGCCGCGCGCCACGTGCAGGTCGGTGACATCATCATCATCGCCGCGTTCGCCAGCATGACCGAGCAGGAAGCCGACAGCTTCAAGCCGAAGCTGGTGTACGTTGATGGCAAGAACCAGATCACCCACACCAACGACACGATCCCGACCCAGGCCGCATGACAACGAACAACGGATTCGACTCGCTGCATTCCCACGCCCAGCGCCTGAAGGGCGCAAGCATCCCCAGCCTGCTCGCCGCCGAACCCGGCCGCGTGCAGGATCTGGCGCTGCGGGTCGGTCCGTTGTACGTCAACTTCGCGCGGCAGAAATACGATGCCGCCGCGCTGCAGGCGTTGCTGGCGCTGGCTGCCGAACGTGATGTCGGCGGCGCCATCACGCGCCTGTTCCGTGGCGAGCAGGTCAATCTGACCGAGGGTCGCGCCGCACTGCACACCGCATTGCGCGGCGACGTGGTCGATGCACCGGTTGCCGCTGAGGCCTATGCCACCGCGCGCGAGATCCGCCAGCGCATGGGCGTGCTGGTGCGCGCGCTGGAAGACAGCGGCGTAACCGACGTGGTCAGTGTCGGCATCGGTGGTTCCGACCTCGGTCCGCGCCTGGTCGCCGATGCGCTGCGTCCGGTCAGCGGTGCGCGCCTGCGCGTGCATTTCGTGTCGAACGTGGACGGCGCCGCCATGCAGCGCACGCTGGCCACGCTGGATCCGGCGAAGACCGCGGGCATCCTGATTTCCAAGACCTTCGGCACGCAGGAAACCCTGCTCAACGGCCAGATCCTGCACGACTGGCTGGGGGGCAGCGAGCGCCTGTATGCCGTCAGCGCCAATCCGGAACGCGCGGCCAAGGCTTTCGCGATCGCCGCCGATCACGTGCTGCCGATGTGGGACTGGGTCGGTGGCCGTTATTCGCTGTGGTCGGCCGTGGGTTTCCCGATCGCGCTGGCCATCGGTTTCGAGCGCTTCGAGCAGCTGCTGGAAGGCGCCGCGCAGATGGATGCGCATGCGCTGGATGCACCGCTGGAGCGCAACCTGCCGGTGCTGCACGGCCTGACCGACATCTGGAACCGCAACCTGCTGGGCCATGCCACGCACGCGGTGATGACCTACGACCAGCGCCTGGCGCTGCTGCCGGCCTACCTGCAGCAGCTGGTGATGGAAAGCCTGGGCAAGCGCGTGCAGCGTGACGGACAGCCGGTCACCACCGACACCGTGCCGGTGTGGTGGGGCGGGGCGGGCACCGACGTGCAGCACAGCTTCTTCCAGGCGCTGCACCAGGGCACCAGCATCGTTCCGGCCGACTTCATCGGCTGCGTGCACAGCGACGATCCCTACACGATCAATCATCAGGCCCTGTTGGCCAACCTGCTGGCGCAGACCGAAGCACTGGCCAATGGCCAGAGCAGCGACGACCCGCACCGCGATTACCCCGGGGGCCGCCCGAGCACGCTGATCCTGCTCGACGCACTGACCCCGCAGGCGCTGGGCGCACTGATCGCCATGTACGAACACGCTGTGTACGTGCAGTCGGTGATCTGGAACATCAATGCCTTCGACCAGTTCGGTGTCGAGCTTGGCAAGCAGCTGGCCAGTGGCCTGTTGCCGGCGCTGCAGGGTGAGGATGTGGCGATTGCCGATCCGATGACCCGCGAGATACTGGCGCAGCTGAAGCGCTGAGCCCGGTCGTGGATGCGCCGGCGACAGGCCGGCCATCCCATGCCTTCCGTTCCTGCCATTCCGGGGCCCTGCGGCGTTGCCCATGCAGCGTATTCGCGTGCCTGCGGCAGCGCAGCTTGACTACGCATGGCGTGCCAATGCAGTGTGCATGGGCGGCTGTACCTGTCATCCAGTATCGCTCGCAGCATGATGTTGATGCCAGGGACTGGCCGTATCCGGAGGGACGTGGAATCGATCCATGTCCTCAACGCCTCATGTTGTGAATGACAGGAGATTGCGAATGGATCTGAATGACGACGTTGTGTCCGGCTGGCTCAATGGCTCGGACGATGTGGATGGGTGCGCCAACCCTGCGGGTTCGCTGTTCATCTACGGTGCGGCAGCCACCGAAGCGGCCCTCACCGGGGCTTCGGACACCATGATCACCGGTGGCACCAACGAGTGCACCACCACGGTATCGGTGATCAACCACTGCCTGTGTTGCTGATGTAGCCCGTGCCGGCACGCAGAGGCATGCAGCTGCGTGCCGGCGACTGGAACAGACTCTTGAATCTCGCAGGGGGCGTAATGACCGCTTCTCCGGCTGCGGCCGCGTTTGCGCGCATCACCGAACATTTCCTTGCCCAGGCGCGCGCTGCGCTGGCTGCCGGCCTGCATGATCCCGCCATCGCCCTGCAGCCCGGCGAACGTGCGCTGCTGCATTCGCAGGGCGAGGCGGCGCTGCGTGAGCATGCCCAGCTCAAGCTCAACCGCGTGCTGCTGCTGGAGCTGCACGCCGCTGCACGCAGCGGTGACATCGGCCCGCTTGACAGTGCTGGTGCGCTGGACGAATTCGTTGCCCTGGCCACGAGCGAGGGCTTCCGCGCGCATCTGCAGCAACGCTATCCGGTACTGCTGCCGCGCCTGACGCGCATGCTCGAAGGACAATGCGAGGCCGTGGTGGAGCTCGCTGCACGCATCGGCAGTGATCGTGTTGCGTTGGCCGAGTTGCTGGGTGCGCCGGCGGGCACGCTGCATGCCGTTGCATTGGGCCGCGGTGACCTGCACGGTGGCGGCCGCACCGTGGCACGGCTGCAGTTCGAAGGCGGCACGGTGATGTACAAGCCACGCTCATTGCGCATCGATGCCACGCTCGATGGCCTGTTGTCCGCGGTCTTCGGTGATGCCCCTGACCGCGTGCGCGTGCCGAAGGTGATCGATCGTGGCAGCCACGGCTGGGCTGCATTCGCCGCGCATCGCTATTGTTCCGGCGAGGCTGAACTGCGGTGCTATTACCGCGGCCTCGGCCACTGGCTGGCCATCCTGCGCCTGATCGGTGGCACCGACATCCATCTGGAGAATCTGATCGCGGTCGGGCCGGTGCCGGTGGTGGTCGACGCCGAAAGCGTGTTCTGCCGGGTAATCGAAATCGAGCCATCAGGGCTTGGCGATGCGTACGACACCGCCGTCAAGCTGATGCGCAATTCAGTGCTGCGTACCGGAATCGTGCCGTTCCGTACTGCCGGCCTGGGCATGGAGGGCGTGGACCTGTCTGCAGCCGGCGCGCTGCCCGGCGAGCAGCCACGGGTGCAGGTGCCGGTGATCGTCGACGACGGGACCGAACCGGCCCGGTTGGGCATGGTCGAGGCCGAGGTCTCCATTGCGCAGAACCATCCCAGCGCACAGCCCGATGTGTCGTTGTACTGGGACCACATCAGCGAGGGCTTCATCGACGCCAGTGGGCGTCTGCGCGCGCTGGACGCGAACGGCGAACTGATGCCGCTGCTGACGGCCTTCGAAGGCTGCCAGGTGCGGGATGTACGGCGGCCGACAATGGCCTACGCCGAGCTCGGGCGGATGCTCTGGCATCCAGCATCGCTTCACAACGAAGCTCGGGCGGTTGAGCGCGCGATCGACCTGCTCGTGCGGAATGCGGCGGTGTCGCCCGCTGCGCCATCGGACCTGGAAACCGTACGCGGAGAGGTCGATGACCTGCGCCACGGTGACATTCCGATCTTCGCATCGCAGCTGGACGCGGCGCGTATCCACTCCGTCGTCGCCAACTGGCGCGCGATGCGGATTGACCTGGAAGACGTGACGATCCGCAGCACGCTGGTCGCCACCGACCTGAACCAGCATGCACTGGCCCGAGCCGAGGCCCGGTCCGGCTACAGCTATGCAGCACGGCATCCGCGCGCCGACGACCTGGACGCACGCCGTCGCACGCTGGCCACGCGCGCGGTGGAAAGCCTGCTGCGGCTGGCGGTGCACGGCGAAGACGGCTCGATGACCTGGATCACACCTGAAGTGACGCGTACCGGATGGACCGTCCAGCCGGTGCAGCCAGACCTGTACTTCGGGCTGGGCGGCATCGCTTTCGCACTGGCAGCCTATCGCCACGAAGTGGAGCAGGGGCGTGCCGATCCGGTGGCCGGGCTGGATCCGGCCATCGAGGGCGCCCTTGCGGTGTTCCAGACCCTGTGCGAGCGGCACCCTGCCGAAATTGACGGTGGATTCGTCGGAACCGGTTCGCAAATGTGGGCATTGCTGGCATTGCACGACCTGTTGCAGCGACCGGCGCTGCTGGCGCTGGCAGAGCGCTGCGCGGAAGCCGCGGAGCATCGCGGTTTCCAGCAGGCGGCAAAGTTCGAACTGATTGATGGTGTGTCCGGCATGATCCTGCCGTTGCTGGCGCTGGCTGAAGCCACCGGCAACGCACGCTGGCTGGAACTGGCGGCCGCAGCGGGACGCCGCATGCAGGACGCTGCGATTGTCGACGCAGACGGTACGCGCTGGCCGACGCCACAGTTCAGCGAGCCGATCGGTGGTTTTGGCCACGGTGCGATGGGCATGGGCTGGGCGCTGGCACGACTGGCCCGCTCCGAGGCTGGCAGCGTGCCCGAGCGGGCCGCATGGCGGCGGCTGGCCGAAGGAGCATTTGCATTCCAGGCAGCCCTGTTCGAGCCACATACCGGGCACTGGCGGGACATCCACCTGCAGGATGGGCAGAAGAACTTCCCGACCTGGTGCCACGGCAGCGTGGGCATCGGCCTGGCGGCGGCGGACCTGTATGCCCGCACCGGTGATGCCGCGCAATTGCGCGACATGCGTCGCGCCGTGGCCGATGCGCGCGGCAAATGGGGGTTCAGCCACACCCTGTGCCATGGCGATGTGTCCACCCGGGAACTGCTGGTGCTGGCCGCTGCGCTGGATCCGGCAGGGTGTCCCTATCCGCAGGACGAGGCCGCCATCGAGATCATTTCTTCGATCGAGGAGCACCAGGGGATGGTTGGCGGCCTCACCCGCGCGGCCTTTACCCCGGGCCTGATGATCGGCCTGGCGGGTTCGATCTACGGCTTCCTGCGCATGCATCCGGCCTGCGTACTGCCATCGCCGCTGCTGCAGGAGACGATGGCCACGCGGGCCGATGCGTGTGCGGTGCGCTCCAGCGCCGCGCAGGACCGGCCGGCGCTGGTCGAGGCCTGAGCCGGACCGGTCCGTCAGCGATCAACGGCTCGGATCGCGTTCCGGGCTCGGCCGCTTTGCCAGCTTGCGCTGCAGCGAACGCCGGTGCATGCCGAGCAGACGCGCCGCTGCGGACACGTTGCCGCCGGTCTCGTGCATCGCCTGCTGGATGTGTTCCCACTGCAGGCGGCTGATCGGCGTCATCGCGTCCGGCACTTCCATTTCGCCATCGTCGGCCGGGCCGTCGTCCTCTTCACCGAGGGCGCGCAGGATCATCGGCACCGTGGCCGGCTTCGGCAGGTAATCATCCGCGCCCAGCTTGATCGCCTCCACTGCGGTGGCGATGCTGGCATAGCCGGTCACCAGCAGGATGCGCATGTCCGCGCGCAGTGCGCGCAGCGGCTGGATCAGCGCCAGGCCGGAATCGCTGCCCAGCTTCAGGTCGATCAGCGCGAACGCCGGCGGATGCTGGCGGGCCAGTGCCAGGGCACTGGCGGCATCCTGTGCGGTCTGTGTTTCCAGGCCCTTGCGGGCCAGGCTGCGCTGCAGGGTGCGCAGGTACAGCTCGTCGTCGTCGACCAGCAGACCAAGGGTTGAGGCGCTCATGGGGTTTCCTCGCGTGGGGCCAGCGGCAGGCGGAAGCCGACGCGGCTGCCGGCCCCCTGGGCCGGGCGCATCCACATCTCGCCGTCGAGGCGTTCGATGGTGGCATGGGACAGGGCCAGGCCGACGCCCATGCCCTCGCTCTTGCTGCTGCCGAACAGCTTGCCCGGCAGCACGGCGGCACGGGCGTCGAAACCATGGCCGTAGTCGCGTACTTCGCCGATCAGGTCGTCGCCCTCGATGCGCAGGTCCAGGTCCACGCGCGGCCGGCCGGCCTTCTCGCCGGCATCGGCGGCATTGTTGAGCAGGACCATCAACAGATGGCCTACGCCCGGGTCGAGCGGCAGCCGCAGCGGCGCATCGTCATTGCGGTGCAGGTCGATGGTCGGCCGCACCAGGCGCCATTGTTCCAGTACCTGCTGGGCGCTGGAATGGCTGCGGCCCGGCGCGTCGGCCGAGGCTGGTGCGGCCAGCGCCAGCACACGTTCCCGGCACTGCACCAGCAGCTCGCGCAGGGTTTCCATGTCTTCGCGCACTTCGGGCTCTTCGCTGCGCTCGGCGACGTCATCGGCAAGCAGGGTCATGGTCGCCAGCGGCGTGTTCAGTTCATGCGCCACGGAGGCGGCATGGGTGGCCAGGGCGACGATGCCTTCGTTGCGGGCGAAGCGTTCCCTGAGTGCCGACAGTTCCAGTTCGCGCTGTCGCAGCGCCAGCGCCAGGCGGGTGGAGAAGGTCAGCACGACCGCTGCGGAAATGAGGAAGTTGGCGACCACGCCCCAACGGTTGAGGTCCTGCGCGCGGAAATAGCCGTCCGGCAGCGGCTGGCCGAAGATGCCGCTGGCGGCGTAGCCGAGCAGGCAGGCCAGGGCCACTGCCAGTGCCCAGCGCAGGGGCAGGGCGAAGGCGGCCAGCGCGATCAGGATCAGGAACAGTGAACTGAACGGGTTGGCCATGCCGCCGCTCCAGCCCACCATCCAGGTCAGGATGATCACGTCCACCAGGATATGGCCGAATGCGGTCAGCGGGGCGGTGTCGGCCGCTTCCGGGCGCAGCTGGGTGTAGATGTTGAACAAGGTGAGCACGGCCACGCCGGCCCATAGTGGCAGCTGGGGCAACGGCAGGCCCAGCACCCAGCTGGCGACCAGGATGGTGGCGGCCTGGCCGCCTACGGCAAGCCAGCGCAGGCTGCACAGGGTACGGAGGAACGGGGCGTCGGGACCGGTCATTCATGCTCATCGTATGCGTTCACGGGCGCGCGTGCCTGCGACAATCGGCCGCAGCCGTGCCGCCGGCTGAATGCGAGTCACCCCGAATGCGGGAGCGGGCGGTAGAATGCGCCCATGCACGACGCCGTGACCCGCCCTACGCCTCCCTCCGACGCCACCTCCTGGCCCCGCCGCCAGACCCATGCCGTGCAGATCGGCGGGGTCACCGTAGGCGGAGGCAAGCCGGTAGTGGTGCAGTCGATGACCAACACCGACACCTCCGACGTGGCTTCCAGCGTCAAGCAGGTGGCCGAGTTGTGGCGCGCGGGTTCGGAAATGGTGCGGTTGACCGTCAACACCGTGGAAGCGGCTGCGGCGATCCCGCGCATCGTCGACAAGCTGGCGATGATGGGTATCGACGTGCCGCTGATCGGTGACTTCCATTACAACGGCCACCAGCTGCTGACCGCCGAACCGGCGTGTGCCGAAGCGCTGGCAAAGTACCGCATCAACCCCGGCAACGTCGGCTTCGGCAAGAAGAAGGACCTGCAGTTCGCGCAGTTGATCGAGTTTGCGATCCGCTATAACAAGCCGGTGCGCATCGGCGCCAACTGGGGCTCGCTGGACCAGGCCCTGGCGGCGAAGCTGATGGACGAGAACAGCCTGCGCGAACAGCCCTGGGATGCCGGCCGCGTGCTGCGCGAAGCGCTGATCCGCTCGGCCCTGGATTCGGCCGAGCAGGCGGTGGAACTCGGCCTGCCGCGCGACCGCATCGTGCTGTCGGCCAAGGTCAGCGGCGTGCAGGAGCTGATCGCGGTATACCGCGACCTGGCCCAGCGCTCGGATTTCGCCCTGCACCTGGGCCTGACCGAAGCCGGTATCGGCAGCAAGGGCATCGTCGCGTCGGCGGCGGCGCTGGGCGTGCTGCTGCAGGAAGGCATCGGTGACACCATCCGCATCTCGCTGACCCCGGAACCGGGCCAGTCGCGCACGCAGGAAGTGATCGTCGCCCAGGAACTGCTGCAGACCACCGGCCAACGCGCCTTCACGCCGCTGGTCACGGCCTGCCCGGGCTGCGGCCGCACCACCTCGGAGTTCTTCCAGGAGCTGGCCAAGGTCGTGCAGAACCACGTGCGCGAGAAGATGCCGCTGTGGAAGATCCACCACCCGGGGGCGGAGAACATGACCCTGGCGGTGATGGGCTGCATCGTGAACGGGCCGGGCGAGTCGCGCCATGCCAACATCGGCATCTCGCTGCCGGGCACGGGCGAAACACCCGCAGCGCCGGTGTTTGTCGATGGCGAGAAGAAGGTGACCCTGCGCGGCGACAACATCGCCCAGGAGTTCGTCGCCCTGATCGACGACTACGTCGAACACACGTATGTCCGAAGCGCCGGATAAGCCTGCGATCCTCGCTGCACCGGAGTCCGCCTCCGGTTTCCGCCACTGGATGGCGCGCAATGCCTGGCGCCTGGTCCTGCTGTTCGGCGGCGTGCTGCTGCCGCTGGCTGGCTTCGTCGCCCTGGCGGACGAGGTGCACGAGTTTGAATCGTTCCATTTCGACGCGCCGCTGCTGTGGCAGATGCATGGCCTGCACTCGCCACTGCTGGACCGCTTCTTCGTGCTCATTTCCAAACTGGGCTATGAGTGGTTCCTGATCCCGGCCGACGTGCTGATCATCGGCGTGCTGCTGGGCTACCGGCGCTGGCGCGAGGCCACCTTCGTGGCGGTCAGCTTCGTCGGCTCGGCGCTGCTGAACATGGGCAGCAAGCACTTCTTCCAGCGCCAGCGCCCCAGCCTGTGGGAATCGATCGCGCCGGAATCGACGTTCAGCTTTCCCAGCGGCCACGCGATGGGCTCGATGACCCTGGCGGTGACCCTGGTACTGCTGGCCTGGAACACCCGCTGGCGCTGGCCGGTGCTGCTGCTGGCACCGGCATTCAGCCTGCTGGTCAGCGTCTCCCGGGTCTATCTGGGGGTGCATTACCCCTCCGATATCCTGGCCGGATGGTGTGCCGCGCTGGTTTGGGTGGTAGGGTGCTATCTGGTCATGTTCAGTCGCCGGCACCCTTGGCGGCATCATGGCACGCGGCCAGCGAAGGCCAGCGAAGCATCATCACAGGGGGATTGACGTGGATGCCCCGCGCGGGACGTCTACGTGATAGATCAGTTGTTTCGTTGCAGCAGGTTCTGCAAGACAGGGGGCAAGCACAACGCGCGGTACTGTGATGCGCAAGGCAGATTGCCGGGGCCGCATTCCGAACGCGCTTGCAGGGTATCGGCACCCTGCCTAGCTTGACCTGCAATGGCCGCATTCGAAGAGGTACGTGAATGACGATTCGAGTCTACCTGGTGGATGACCACGCGCTGGTCCGCACCGGGATGAAGATGATTCTGTCGGGGGAAACCGACATCGAGGTGGTGGGCGAAGCCGAGACCGGCGAAGACGCGCTGCGTGAATTCCGCCAGCTGCTGCCGGATGTGGTGCTGTGTGACCTGCACCTGCCGGGTGTGAGCGGCATGGAAGTGACCGAGCGCATCGTGCGCAGCCACCGCAACACCCGCGTGGTGATCGTGTCGGTGCTGGAAGATGGCCCGCTGCCGAAGCGGCTGCTCGAAGCCGGCGCGGCCGGATATATCGGCAAGGGTTGTGATGCGCAGGAACTGCTGCGCGCGGTGCGTGACGTGGCAGGTGGGCGCCGCTACCTGGGCACCAGCATCGCGCAGAATCTGGCACTGTCGACGGTGGAAGGCAACGGTTCGCCGTTCGACAGCCTGTCGCCGCGCGAGCTGGAAGTGGCGTTGCTGCTGACCCAGGGCCTGCGCCAGGAAGATATCGCGCGGCGGCTGAGCCTGAGTGCGAAGACGGTGAACACGCACAAGGCGCGGCTGTTCGAGAAGATGGGGATCCACGACAACATCGCGCTGGCGCGGATGGCCAGCCAGTACGGGTTGGTGGATCCGGCGCGGCCGCTGTAACGGGTTTCGGCCAACGGCTGAGCCCCTTGCGGTGTGCGGCAGGATTCGTGGGGTTGGCCCTGCGGAGGGATTGCGCAGGGGACGCCGTGAATCCATCCCTGGAGGCTCGGTCGCGCCATCCATGGCGCTCACGCCCCTGCGCAATCCCTCCGCAGGGCCAAGGACGGTTTTCGTGCGCCGCCACCGCGGAATGAAGAAGGAAGAGCGGGAGCGGGTCGCGCTCTGGATGCTGGTCCTGTAGAGCTGAGCCATGCTCGGCTGCTTTCCATTCCGCTGGCGTGGAGCCGAGCGTGGGCTCGGCTCTACAGCTGCGTTGGGCTCAGTGGCCGCGAACGCGCTTGATGATCTTCGCGGCGTCGGCGGCGCTGGCGCGCACCTTGTCCCATTCGCCGTTGGCAATCCAGTTGCCCGGCACCATCCACGAACCGCCGATGCAGACCACGTTTTTCTGCTCGAGGTATTCGGCGGCGGTGTTTTCGGTGATGCCGCCGGTCGGGCACAGCTTCAGGTCCGCCACCGGGCCGGCCAGTCCCTTGATCATCGCCAGCCCGCCCACGGCCGTGGCCGGGAACAGCTTGCACACGCGGAAGCCGCGGGCGTAGAGCGACAGCAGCTCGGTCGGCGTGGCCGCACCCGGCACCACCGGCAGCGGCGCAGCAGCCAGTGCATCGGCCAGCGCTGGCGGCGTGCCCGGGGTCACCAGGAAGTCCGCGCCCGCATCGATCGACTGCTGCATCTGCTCCACGGTCAGCACCGTGCCTGCACCCACCACCACATCGGGCAGCTCGCGCTTGAGCATCGCCAACGCTTCCATCGCCACCGGCGTACGCAGCGTCAGCTCGATCGCCGGCAAACCACCGTCCAGCAGCGCCGCACTGACCGCCCGCGCCTGGTCCAGCGTATGAACCGTCACCACCGGCAGGATGCCCGCCGCATGCAACAGCTCCGCCGCCTTCACCTGATGTTGTTCGATACCCATAGCTCTGCTTCTGCCTTTGCTGTCGAATTTGATTTCAATGATCACTTCGCGGCATTGATGCGCCGGAGAGTGTCAGAAGGGCGCGGTCAGCCCCAGCCGGGACCGTAAGCGGCATGGATGCCGCGACCGAGCCCCCATGGGTGAGGGCGCTTTGCTTGCGAAGCACCGCTTTGCAAGCGCCCGAACGCCCAACCGCCAGCGGTTGGGCCGGTCCCGTAGGGGGGTTTACGGCGTGTCCCGGCCAGGGCGCTCTACTGCCCAAGCCGGGAAGCCTGCCGCGGCTTTTCGCTTCAGGCGTCTTTCGCCTCATGCGGCGCTGCCGCCGCCGCGGCATCATGCCCCAGCTCGTACTCCGCGTCGTACTCCCACGGCCCGCCATCGGCCGCCGCCGGACCGCACGAAATCGACATCGCTCCCTGGTCGGCCGGGCCCACCACGCGACGGTTGACCGCGAACAGATTGCGGCCCAGGTCATGCGCGGCCGGCGCAGTGTTCGGAGCCAGCGGACGCGCCGCCCATTCGGCCGGGTCCACCAGCACCTCCAGCGTGCCGGCCTCGCCGTCCAGCCGGATCATGTCGCCTTCGCGAACCTTCGCCAGCGGGCCGCCGCGCGCCGCTTCCGGCGTCACGTGGATCGCCGCCGGAATCTTGCCCGAGGCGCCGGACAGGCGGCCGTCGGTGACCAGCGCCACGCGTCGGCCCTGGTTCTGCAACAGGCCCAGCAGCGGCGCCAGCGAATGCAGTTCCGGCATGCCGTTCGCACGCGGGCCCTGGTAACGCACCACCGCCACGAAATGCTCGGGCAGCAGGCCACCGGCGTGCAGCTTGTTCAGCACCTGCGGTGCATCGACCACCACGGCCGGTGCTTCGATCGTGCGGTACTGCGGCTTCACCGCCGACAGCTTGATCAGCGACTTGCCCAGGTTGCCGCGCAGCAGGCGCAGGCCACCCTGGTGTTCGAACGGATTGTCGACGCCACGCACCACCTCGTCATCGGCGCTGCGTTCCAGGCCCGGCAGATAAACCAGTTGGCCGTCGCGCAGCTGGGGTTCGCGGGCGTAGTCGGCCATGCCGCCACGGGCCACGCTGACCAGGTCGCCATGCATCAGGCCGGCCTTGATCAGCTCGCCGAACACGAACGCCGGGCCACCGGCGGCGGCGAAGCGGTTCACGTCGGCCTCGCCGTTCGGGTAGACGCGGGCCAGCAGCGGAATCAGCTGCGACAGCTCGTCGAAGTCGTCCCAGGTCAGCACGATGCCGGCCGCACGCGCCACCGCGATCCAGTGGATGGTGTGGTTGGTCGAACCGCCGGTGGCCATCAGCGCGATGACCGCGTTGATGATCGCGCGCTCGTCGATGATCCGGCCCAGCGGACGGAAGTCATCGCCCAGCGCAGTGATGTCCAGTGCACGTTCGGTCGCTTCGCGGGTAAGAGCGTCGCGCAGCGGGGTGCCCGGATTGACGAACGACGCGCCCGGCAGCTGCACGCCCATCGCTTCCAGCAACACCTGGTTGGAGTTGGCCGTGCCGTAGAAGGTGCAGGTGCCGGCGCCGTGGTAGGAGGCCGACTCGGCTTCCAGCAGTTCTTCACGGGTGGCTTCGCCGGCGGCATAGCGCTCGCGAACTTCCGCCTTCTGCTTGTTGGGTATGCCCGGGGTCATCGGGCCGGCCGGCACGAACACCGCCGGCAGGTGGCCGAAGGCCAGTGCGCCGATCAGCAGCCCCGGCACGATCTTGTCGCAGACACCGAGGTAGACGGTGGTATCGAACATGTCGTGGCTGAGCCCGATCGCCGTCGCCTGCGCGATCACATCGCGCGAGAACAGCGACAGCTCCATGCCACCACGGCCCTGGGTGACGCCGTCGCACATCGCCGGCACACCGCCGGCCACCTGCGCGGTGGCGCCCAGCTCGCGGGCGATCTGGCGGATCTGCTCGGGATAGGTCTCGAACGGCTGGTGCGCCGACAGCATGTCGTTGTAGGCGGTGATGATGCCAAGGTTCGGTGTCACCCCACCGCGCAGGCGGCTCTTGTCGGTGCCGCCACAGGCGGCGAATCCGTGGGCGAGGTTGCCGCAGCTCAGGCGGCTGCGGAACGGGCCTTCGCGCAGGGAGGCGTCGATCGCGGCCAGATAGGCGGCGCGCGAGGCCGCGCTGCGGCGGATGACGCGCTCAGTGATGGCTTGCAGTTGCGGATGGAGGCTCATTGGCTACCGGCGTTCGTGGTGGCGAGAGGCAAGCGGCGGCGTGGCGCCGCCGCCGACATCAATCAGCCCAGTGGACGCGCAGGCGCGCGCCTTCCAGGTTGATTGCATTGAGGATCGGGTACTGCTGGGGGTCATTGCTGTCCAGTGCCTGGCGCAGTACCTGCAGCTTCTGCTTGCCGCGCAGCAGCAGCAGACGCTGGCGGCACTGGCGCAGGCCGTGCGGGGTCAGGGTGATGCGCAGCGGCCACTGGTTCGCGCCCGGGCAGCCGGTGGCATCCAGTGCCGCATAGGGCAGGGTGCTTTCCAGTGCACGGGCCAGGTCCTTCGAACCCGGGAACAGCGAGGCGGTGTGGCCATCGTTGCCCATGCCCAGTGCCACCAGGCTGGGTGGCTGGCTGTGCTGGGCCTGCAGGTTGGCGGTGTAGACGCACTCCGTCAGCGGCTTGCCGATCCGCACCAGCGGATCGAAGTGCGCACCCTCGGCACGCTTGAGCAGGTGCTCGCGCACCAGCCAGGCGTTGCTGTCGCGATCCTGCGGCGACAGCCACCGCTCATCGGCCAGGCTCACTTCCACCCGGTCCCAATGCACGTCCAGTTCGGCCAGTGCCTGGTATACCGGCGCCGGCGTGGTGCCACCGGAGAGCAGGATGCGGGCCCGGCCCACCTCATTGATGTCGTGGTTGAGGGTCTGCGCCATTTCGGCGGCCACCGCCTCGATCCAGCCATCGGCGTCGCCGTGCTGGATGAACTCGATGCGGTCGTCGTGGAAGGTGGGGCTCATGCGGCAACTCCTGGTGCGTCACGTTCGGCGTCGGCAGCATAGGCGGCAGCGCCCAGCAGTCCGGCGTGGGGATGCATCACGGCAAGCGATGGCACCCTCGCCATGATCGAAGAGAACCGCCCCTTGTGTTCGAAGCGCTGGCGGAAGCCGGAGTGCTGCAGTGAATCGAGCATCTTCGGGGTCAGGCCGCCCGTCAGGAACACGCCGTCCCAGGCGCCCTGGGTCAGTACCAGATCGCCGGCGATGGCGCCGAACACCGCGCAGAACACGTCCACGGTGCGCATTGCCTGCGGATCACCGTGCAGGGCACGCGCGGTCACGTCTACCGGCTGCAGCTGGCCGGGGTCGATGCCGGCCATCTCGCACACGGCGCGATGGATGTTGACCAGCCCGGGTCCGCAGATCAGGCGTTCGTTGGAGACGCGGCCGAACTGCTCGGAGAGGATTTCCAGGATGCGGATTTCTTCCGGTGTGCCCGGTGGGAAACTGACATGACCGCCTTCGGTTTCCAGCGGATAGCAGCGGCCGTGGCGCATGATCAGGCCACCGACGCCGAGCCCGGTACCGGGCCCGATCACCGCGTAGTTGCGCGGCTGTCCCGGCTTGCCCGGTACCCAGGCGGCGCCGCCGACCTGGACGACGTCCTCGGGCTGCAGCAGCGAAATCGCCATCGCCTGTGCGGCGAAGTCGTTGATCAGGTGCAGCTCGTCGAACCCCAGCATCGCGGCGGTGCGGCTGCGCGAGATCACCCACGGATGATTGGTGATGCGCGCCTCGTCACCGTCGACGCGGCCGGCCACTGCGAACACGCCGCGGCTGGCCGCAGCGCCGATCTGCTCCAGGTGGTGGCGCGCGGCATCACCCAGCGACGGGAATTCCGCCACCGCGTACTCGCGGATGCTCTCCTTGAGCAGCGGCGCGTCCTGCGAGGTGTCGGCCAGGGCGAAGCGGGCATTGGTGCCGCCGATGTCGGCAACCAGCACCGGCTGCGAGATGGCACTCATGCCGAGGCCCCGCTGTCCGGCGCGTCCACGCCCTGCGGCAGGAACTCGCCTGCATTGCTCGGGCCCCACTGGCCAGCAGGATACGGTTCCAGCGGCAGCTTGGCCTCCTTCCAGGCGTCGGCAACGCTGTCGATCCAGGCCCACGCTGCGCGCACTTCGTCGTCGCGCACGAACAGCGTGTGGTTGCCGTTGAAGGCATCCAGGAACAGGCGTTCGTAGGCGATGCGGCGGTGCAGGCCGGTCGGCACCGACAGTTCCAGTTCCAGCGGATGCAGTTCCAGGGCACCCCATTCCGGGCCGGCCAGGCTGCTCATCAGGCCCAGTTCGATGTTTTCCTGCGGCTGCAGCTGGAACACCAGGCGGTTCGGCGCGGCCTGCGCGCGCTGCGGGCGCTCGAACAGCCAGTGGGTGACCGGCTTCAGCGTGACCACCACGCGGGTGGTGCGCTCGGGCAGGCGCTTGCCGGTGACCAGGTGGAACGGCACGCCGCTCCAGCGCCAGTTGTCGATATGCGCGGTGACACCGGCGAAGGTTTCCACGTCGCTGCCTTCCGGCGGCTGGTAGGCCTGGGCCGGCTGGCCATTGATGGTGCCGGCGGTGTAGCGGCCACGGATGCTGTCACGCGCGGCGTGCCTGGCATCGAGCGGGCGCAGGGCGCGCAGCACCTTGACCTTCTCGTCGCGGATGCGATCGGCTTCCAGCGATGCCGGCGGTTCCATCGCCACCATGCACAGCAGCTGCAGGATGTGGCTCTGCACCATGTCCCGCAGCGCGCCGGAGCGGGCGTAATAGGCATCGCGGCCATCCACGCCTTCGCTTTCGGCCACCAGGATGTGCACCGATTCGATGTAGTTGCGGTTCCACACCGCTTCCAGCAGCGTGTTGCCGAAGCGCAGTGCGATCAGGTTCTGCACCGCGGCCTTGCCCAGGTAGTGGTCGAGGCGGAACACGCGGTCCTCGTCGATCCACTGGCCGATGGTGCTGATGATTTCCTCGGCGCTCTCGCTGTCGCTGCCGATCGGCTTCTCCAGCATCAGGCGTGCCGGCGCGGCGAGGGCGCCGCCCTTGGCCAGGCCTTCGCAGGTGGAGATGTACAGGCCCGGCGGAATGGCCAGGTAGCTGACGCACTTGCGGTGCACCAGGTCGGAGACGGCGGCGGCAACTGAGTCGACATCGCGCAGGTCCACCGAACGGTAGTCGATGCGGCGCAGCAGGGCAGCGATGTCGTCCTGCGTGGCCATCGGCATGGCCTGCTGCAGGCGCGGCCGGAGGATGTCATGGAAAGCTTCGGTGTCATGCCCGGACAGGGCCAATGCGCGGATGCGGAAGTCCTCCGGCAGCAGGCCGTCGCCAAGCAGGCGAAGCAGCGAAGGGAACAGGTAGCGCTGGGCCAGATCACCTGTGGCACCGAACAGGAAGAGGGTGTCGTGCATCGCTCGAGTTTCAGATCCGGGTGACATCGTTGTCAATCGCTTCATGGCTGGGTTCGGGGGACATCCGCGCAACTGCCTGTCCGAGGTTCGTCAGGGGCGATCTCCGGTGTTGCGGAAGATCGTTCCATTCGAAACCACTACCTCGGCGGAACCTTCGTTCAACCGCCGACGCAGATCGGTGCGCACCGATCATCGGATAGTGCCACGTGAAAACGTTTACATGGCAGAATGGGCAACTGTATTCGATTGCAGTGCTCGCCGTCATGCGGCAGGCGCGCAATCATCACTGCCATCGGGAGGGCCGAGGCAGTCCCAAAAGACAGCCCGGCTTCGGGCGGACCGGATAGGTGATATGGCAAAAGTGCAGTTGCAGGGTGTGCGCAAGGTCTATGACAACGGCCAGGTCGCGGTGAAGGACGCCACCTTCGAGGTCGCCGATGGCGAGCTGATGGTGCTGGTCGGACCGTCCGGCTGTGGCAAGTCGACCCTGTTGCGGATGGTGGCCGGCCTTGAAGAGATCAGCGGTGGCACGCTGACCATTGGTGATCGCGTGGTCAACGACGTGGCGCCGAAGGATCGCGACATCGCCATGGTGTTCCAGAGCTACGCGTTGTACCCGCACATGACCGTGGCCGAGAACCTGGCCTTCGGCCTGAAGCTGCGCGGGCATGACAAGGCGACCATCGACAAGCGCATTGCCGAGGCGGCGCAGACGCTGGGCCTGACCGAGATGATGGACAAGCTGCCCAAGGCGATGTCCGGTGGCCAGCGTCAGCGCGTGGCACTGGGCCGGGCGCTGGTGCGCGAGCCGGCGGTGTTCCTGCTCGACGAGCCGCTGTCCAACCTCGACGCCAAGCTGCGTCACAGCGTGCGTACCGAGATTGCGCAGCTGCACCGGAAGCTGGGCACCACCATGATCTACGTGACGCACGACCAGGTTGAAGCGATGACCCTGGGTCAGCGCATCGTGGTGCTGAAGGACGGCATCATCCAGCAGATCGATACGCCGATGGCGCTGTACGACCGCCCGGCCAACCTGTTCGTGGCTGGTTTCCTCGGCAGCCCGGCGATGAACGTGCTGCGTGGCACGCTGCAGGGCGATGCCGGTGGCGTGACCGTGGTCGACGGCCAGTGGCGTGCACCGCTGGGCCAGGCCACGATCGATCCGGCATGGCTGCAGAAACCGATCGCGGTGGGCGTGCGCCCGGAGCACCTGCAACCGGCTGCTGCCGATGATGCGCACGCGTTCATCGCGCGCATTGAGGGCATCGAACCGGTCGGCAACGAGATCTTCGTCAACCTCAGCAGTGGCCAGCATGCGCTGACCATGCGCGTGGCACCGCAGGCGTTGCCTGCGGTGGGCGATGACATCCGCGTGGCGATCCACCCGCAGGGCCTGCATTTCTTCAACGCAGAGAGCGGCGAGCGCCTGTAACGGGTAGTGCCGGCCGCTGGCCGGTAACCTCAACCCTGCATGGTTGCCGGCCAGCGGCCGGCACTACCATTCCTTCACCGAAGGCGTGCGGACCAACGGTCCGCACCCACCGGGTCGGTCAGTAGATCCACGCCATGCGTGGATGAGGGCGCGTCAGATTCAGCGCGCCAATCCATCCAGCAGCGGCACGCGCTGCGCAATGGCATCACCCACCTGCAGCTCGGCGTCGCCAGCCTCCAGTGGCAGCACCGCCAGCGCCAGCTCGCCGGCCACGCTGGCGATTGTGCCCAGCGTCGCGCCGTCCTGCTGCACGCCATCGCCGGCCTGTGCGGGTGCCGCGGTATGCAGCAGCTGCACCGCGCGCTTGGCCTTGCCGAGGAAATGGGTGCGGGCGACGATTTCCTGGCCGGGGTAGCAGCCCTTCTTCACGCTATAGCCATTCAGGCGGTCCAGGCCCAGCTGCTGCGGGGTCCACACTTCGCGCTGGCTCTCTTCCAGCCGTGGCAGGCCGTAGCGCAGGTCGGCCTGGCGCCAGGCCAGGGCAAAAGCAGTCTCATCGGCTTCAGAACTGGCGGCGAACGCTTCGGCGCTGCCGATGCGCAAGGTGCGCGGCAGTGCATCGCTGCCCAGGTCCAGCTCCCAACCCTCCTCTGCGGCCTGCGCAATCGCCGCGCCGCTGGCGGCCTCGGGCGCGGTGAAGGCGCCGGCCGCTGCCAGATCGCTGCGTCCCTGCACCTTCACCTTGCGACGGAACACGAAGCGCTGCAGTTGCGACGCAATCGCATCGGCATCGCCGTCGGCCAGCACCAGCATCACGTGATCGTCGGCCAGCCGGAGCAGCTGGAACACCGCCAGAGTGCGGCCCTTGGCACTCAGCCAGGCACTCCACTGCCAGTGCAACAGGGGCAGGGCGGTGACATCGCTGCTGAACTGGGCGTGGGCGAAGGCGGCCGCATCCGGGCCCTGCAGGCTCAGCAGCTGGTGGCCGGGCAGGCGCGGATATCCGACGAAAGCAGGGGGCAGGTTGTCAGGCACGTGAACGAGGTCTAAAATTTGTGCGTTGCGAGACCGAACATGATAGGCCAAACAACCCCCACTCCCGACGACGAAACTGAAGCCCCGCTGGTCCCTGCGGCACCCGTGCCCGTGGAGCAGGAAAAGGCAGAGGAATTCGGCGGCCGCGGCGGACTTGATCCGGTGCGGTATGGCGATTGGGAGAAAAACGGACGCTGCATCGATTTCTGATCAGCATTGAGCCAACGCGGCCGCGTGCCGCCCAGCCGAGACAACGAGCCCAGCGAATGGCGACCAGACAACGCCCACTTTCCCCGCACCTTCAGGTGTATCGCTGGCAGATTCAGATGGCCACCTCGATCCTGCATCGAGCCACCGGCATCTTTCTGTCTGTTGGTGCCCTCATCATCGCTGCCGGCCTGCTGGCCCTGATGATGGGGCCCGAGTCCTGGAACTGCTTCACCGGCCATGCCGGGGCCTGGTATGGCCGCGTGTTCCTGTTCGCGTGGACATGGTCGTTCGCCTATCACCTGTGCAATGGCATCCGCCACGTGGTGCAGGACTTTGCCATCGGCTTCAGCATCCCGGCCTTCATCCGCAGCAGCTGGCTGTCGGTCATCGGCAGCCTGGTGATCACCCTGCTGGTGTGGGCCTATGTGATGTTCGGAGGTGCCGCGTGAGCAAGTTCCGTACCCCGTTGAAGAACGTGCGCGGCCTGGGCTCGGCCAAGACCGGCACCGAGCACTTCGTGCACCAGCGCCTGACCGCCGCCGCACTGGTGGTGCTGGGCATCTGGTTCCTGGTCTTCGTGCTGGGCCTGCTCGGCTCGGACTACGCGACCGCCGCCGCCGCCGTGGCCAAGCCGTGGAACGCGGTGCCGCTGATCGGCCTGCTGATCGCCATGTTCTGGCACGCGCAGCTCGGCATGCAGGTCGTGCTGGAAGACTACATCCACGAATCGCTGCTGGCCCTGGTGCTGCAGACCGCGGTGAAGTTCGTCGCCGTGCTCGGCATGATCGTCAGTGTGTTTGCGGTGGGCCGCATCGCCCTCGGCGTTGCCTGAGCCCAGGCACCTACACAGGAATCCAGATTAGATGTCCGCTTACAAGATCACCGAACACAAGTACGACATGGTCGTGGTCGGCGCCGGCGGTGCCGGCCTGCGCGCCACGTTCGGCCTGGCCGCCAAGGGCCTGCAGACCGTGTGCCTGACCAAGGTCTTCCCGACCCGTTCGCACACCGTTGCCGCCCAGGGCGGTATTTCGGCCGCACTCGGCAACATGGGCGAGGACGACTGGCGCTACCACTTCTTCGACACCATCAAGGGGTCGGACTGGCTGGGTGACCAGGACGCCATCGAGTACATGTGCCGTGAGGCCATCCCGGCCATCATCGAACTTGAACACTACGGCGTGCCGTTCTCGCGCACCGCCGAGGGCAAGATCTACCAGCGTCCGTTCGGTGGCATGACCACCAAGTACGGCGAAGGCCCGGCGGCGCAGCGTACCTGCGCGGCGGCCGACCGTACCGGCCACGCGATGCTGCACACCCTGTACCAGCAGTCGCTGAAGCACGATGCGCGCTTCATGATCGAGTACTTCGCGCTCGACCTGATCTTCGACGACGAAGGCGCCTGCCGCGGCGTGCTGGCTCTGGACATGTCCGATGGCACGCTGCACCTGTTCCGCGCCCAGGGCGTGGTGCTGGCCACCGGCGGCTACGGCCGTGCCTACTTCAGCGCCACCTCGGCGCACACCTGCACCGGCGACGGTGGCGGCCTGGCCATGCGTGCCGGCATCGCCATGCAGGACATGGAGTTCGTGCAGTTCCACCCGACCGGCATCTACGGCGCCGGCTGCCTGATCACCGAGGGTGTCCGCGGTGAAGGCGGCATCCTGCGCAACAGCAGCGGCGAGCGCTTCATGGAGCGCTATGCACCGCACTACAAGGATCTGGCCTCGCGCGACGTGGTCAGCCGTTCGATGACCATCGAGATCCGCGAAGGCCGCGGCGTCGGCGAGCACAAGGACCACATCCTGCTCGACCTGACCCATCTCGGCCCGGGCGTGATCGACGAGAAGCTGCCGGGCATCGCCGAGAGCGCCCGCATCTTCGCCGGCGTCGACGTGCACAAGCAGCCGATCCCGGTCATTCCGACCGTGCACTACAACATGGGCGGCATCCCGACCAACTACCACGGTGAAGTGGTGCAGAAGGTCGGCGACAACGACAACGCCGTGGTGCCGGGCCTGTACGCCATCGGCGAAGCGGCCTGCGTCTCCGTGCACGGCGCCAACCGCCTGGGCTCGAACTCGCTGCTCGACCTGGTGGTGTTCGGCCGTGCGGTGGCCAACCGCTGCGCCGAGACCATCAAGCCGGGCGCCGCGCACAAGCCGCTGCCGGCCGATGCCTGCGACAAGGCGCTGGGCCTGCTGGACAAGCTGCGCCACGCCAACGGCGATACCCCGACCTCGGTCATCCGCGACCGCATGCAGCGCACCATGCAGGCCGACGCGGCCGTCTTCCGCACCAGCCAGACGCTGAAGGAAGGCTGCGAGAAGATGGACAAGATCTTCGACTCGTTCCAGGACGTGAAGGTCTCCGACCGCTCGCTGGTCTGGAACTCGGACCTGATCGAGACCTACGAGCTGAACAACCTGCTGCTCAACGCGGTGGCGACGATCAACTCGGCCGAACAGCGCAAGGAAAGCCGTGGTGCGCATGCGCACGAGGACTATCCGGACCGCGACGACGTCAACTGGCAGAAGCACACCCTGGTCAGCGTCGACGAGAAGGGCAAGTGCAGCTTCGACTACCGTCCGGTGCACATGTACACGTTGACCGACGACGTGTCCGTGGTGCCACCGAAGCCGCGCGTGTACTGATCCGACCCCGCCTACCATGCAATCCGCGCCCACGGGCGCGGGCCGCCTGAGCCAACGAGAGCAGCCATGGCCGAGTTTTCACTCCCCAAGAATTCCAAGATCACGAAGGGCAAGCACTTCCCCGTCAAGAACGGCGGCAAGAATGTGCGCACCTTCAAGATCTACCGCTGGAGTCCGGACGACGACAGCAACCCGCGCACCGATACCTATGAGGTCGATCTGGATGCCTGTGGCCCGATGGTCCTGGACGCCCTGATCAAGATCAAGAACGAGATCGACCCGACCCTGACCTTCCGCCGCTCGTGCCGCGAAGGCATCTGTGGTTCGTGCGCGATGAACATCGACGGCACCAACACCCTGGCCTGCACCCGAGCCATCTCGGACTGCGGCAAGAAGGAAGTGCCGATCTACCCGTTGCCGCACATGAACGTGGTCAAGGATCTGGTTCCGGACCTGACCCACTTCTACGCGCAGTACGCCTCGATCAAGCCGTGGATCCGCACCCAGACCCCGGCACCGCCGGACCGCGAGCGCCTGCAGTCGCCGGAAGACCGCAAGAAGCTGGACGGCCTGTACGAGTGCATCCTGTGCGCCTGCTGCTCGACCAGCTGCCCGAGCTACTGGTGGAACGGCGAGCGTTACCTGGGCCCGGCAATCCTGCTGCAGGCCTACCGCTGGATCATCGACTCGCGCGATGAGGACACCGGTGCGCGCCTGGACGATCTGGAAGATCCGTTCAAGCTGTACCGCTGCCACACCATCATGAACTGCGCCCGCACCTGCCCGAAGGGCCTGAACCCGGCGCTGGCGATCGCCGAGATCAAGAAGCTGATGATGGAACGCCGCGCCTGATCAGGCCTGGCTGTACCCGGTAGAGCCACGCCATGCGTGGCTGCACCACCTCAGTAGAGCCACGCCATGCGTGGCTTTGCTGTATCTGGAGAAGCACGATGGAAGAAGACGTTCTGCTGAAGAAGCTGCGCTGGCGCTGCCGCCGCGGCATGCGTGAGCTGGATCAGCTGTTCGAGCGCTATCTCGACCACGAATGGCGCACTGCGCCCACCGAAGAGCGCGAGGTTTTCCTGTTCCTGCTCGACTGCGAGGACGATAAGTTGTGGCGCTGGTTCATGGGTTATGAGGCCTGCCCGCATGCGCACGCGATCCCCCTCATGCAGAAGATCCTCACCCTCAAGCCTTGAGTGGCGCCCTTCGAGGCTGCAGGCCGCCGCTCAGTTGGCGGTGCTGCTGGCCGCACCCTGGCTGTTGCGCGCCTCGGATCTGCCTGCGCGGCTGCTGATGCCCGCGCTGCTGCTGGCCTGGGGCGTCGGCTTGGCCGAACTGGCCTGGCGCCAGCGCAGGCCACGCGTACAGGTGCTTCTTGCGCCGCTTCCCGAACCACTGCAGGTGGCCGGGCAGGACGTTGATACGCCACGGCTGGTGGTGCGTGGCCCATGGCTGTTGTTGCTGTGGTGTGAGGATCGGCGCCGCCGGCGCCTGCTGTTCTGGCCCGATGTGCTCGATTCCGGGCAGCGACGTGAACTGCGACTGGCCGTGGCCGCACGCGGCGTTTCCCGTCGGCCCCGGTCAATGGCACCATAAGCTGAATTGACTGGCGTGCCTGCATGTTCAAACCCATTCCCGTGGCGATCGGCCTGCGCTACCTGCGTGCCAAGCGCCGCAACGGCTTCATCTCCTTCATCTCGATGGCATCGATCCTGGGCATCGCGCTCGGCGTTACGGTGCTGATCACCACCTTGGCCGTCATGAGCGGTTTCCAGAAGGAAATCCGCAGTCGTCTGCTGCAGATGACCGCGCACACCACCATCAGCCGCGACGGCGAACCGATGCCGGACTGGATGCGGGTGGTCGACGTGGCCAGGAAGGATCCGCGTGTGGCCGGCGCCGCACCGTACATCGAGATCCAGTCGATGATCAGCGGCCCGCGCGTGCAGGGCGCGATCATCCAAGGCATCGATCCGGCGCTGGAGCCGAACGTCTCGGTGATCGACAAGAAGATCACCAAGGGCAGCTATGACAGCCTCAAGCCGGGCAGCTTCAACCTGCTGCTGGGCAAGGAGCTGGCGATCTGGCTGGGCGTGGACGTTGGTGACCAGGTGCTGGTGACCTTTGCCGAAGTGCAGGGCACGCCGGCCGGCGCGGTGCCGCGGATGAAACGCTTCACCGTCAGTGGCCTCTTCGAGGCCGGCTACAACGAGGTCGATCGCGGCGTCGGCTTCGCCAACATGCAGGACCTGGAGCGCGTGCTGCGCAGCGACGGTGCCACCGGCGTGCGCCTGAAACTGCACGACATGGACCGCTCGCTGGAGGTGGGCGTGGATCTTGCGCAGAACCTCGGTGGCGCCTACCGCGTAAGCGACTGGACCCAGCAGAATGCCAACCTCTACCACTCACTGCGCATGGAAAAGGTGGTGATGGGCATCCTGCTGTCGCTGATCATCGCCATGGGTGCGTTCAACCTGGTGTCTTCGCAGGTGATGCTGGTGACCGACAAGCAGGCCGACATCGCCATCCTGCGCACCCTCGGCCTGACCCCGGGTGGCGTGATGCAGGTGTTCATGGTGCAGGGTTCGCTGATCGGCATCTTCGGTACGCTGGCTGGCCTGATCGGCGGCATCACCCTGACCCTCAACCTGGAACGCATCCTCGGCGCCATCGAGAGCGTGTTCAACGTCAAGCTGCTGCCGGAGGATGTGTACTACATCACCGGCCTGCCGACCGACATGCAGACGGGCGACGTGGTGGCGATCACCGTGGTCGCGCTGCTGATGAGCTTCCTGGCCACCCTGTATCCCGCCTGGCGGGCAGCACGCACCCAGCCGGCGGAGGCCCTGCGTTATGAATAAGGTCTTCAACCGCGGCGACGAAGTGATCCGTGCCGAAGCACTGGGCAAGACCTACGCTGAAGGGCGCATGCAGACCCCGGTGTTCGATGGGCTGGACCTGACCGTGACCGCCGGCGAAACGGTGGCGATCATCGGTGCCTCCGGCGCCGGCAAGAGCACGCTGTTGCACCTGCTGGGTGGCCTGGACATTCCCACTGCCGGTGAGGTCTATGTGACCGGCCAGCGCATGTCGGCGCTGTCGGATACCGCGCGCGGTCTGCTGCGCAACCAGGCGCTGGGCTTCGTCTACCAGTTCCATCACCTGCTGCCGGAGTTCACCGCGCTGGAAAACGTGATGATGCCGGTACTGCTGGCTGGCACTGCGGTAGCAGAAGCGAGCGGCCGGGCCACCACGCTGCTGGAAGCGGTCGGCCTCGGCCATCGCCTGGATCACAAGCCGGGCGAGCTGTCTGGTGGTGAGCGGCAGCGTGCTGCGGTGGCGCGGGCACTGGTCAATCACCCGGCCTGCGTGCTGGGCGACGAGCCTACCGGCAACCTGGATGACCGCACGGCGGCAACGGTGTTCGAGCTGATGCTTGAACTCAACCGCGCGCGCCATACCAGCCTGGTGCTGGTGACCCATGACCGCAGCCTGGCGCGTCGCCTGGACCGGGTGCTGGAACTGCGGGAAGGGCGCCTGCACGCACTGGCCCACGCCGACGTCTGAGGCGCTGGGCCCGCTTTGGTGGAAGCCGACCTGGGTCGGCTGCTCCTTCAGGGCAAGCGCCAAGCAAGGTTGGCGTCTACCGTGGTCCGGCCAGCAG